>NZ_JACJDN010000061.1:0-10716 GCF_014163565.1 Pseudoalteromonas sp. SR45-5
AATACCAGAACTGAGGTTAAGTGTGAGGGTTGAATTTAAAATAAAACTTTTATTTTATTTATATCTTATTGAATATTAAGAGTAAAAATAAAACACCCTTGAGCATTAGACTAATGTCGCATTAATGACCAACTTATCAATTTAATCATAAAGCCAGCTTACAAAAACAGCCTAAGCAATTGAAATAATATAAAAAATATATAAAACACGCTTGAATGATAAATGCAGTTTACGTAAACGTTAACAAGCTGTTACGACTATGGTCTCAATTCAATATGTAACCAGCGTTGCTAAATTGGTAAGCGAAGATAAAAAACCACTCATCGCGATATTGCGGTGCTTAAAGGGGAAAACAAAAATGGCTTTTAAAGATGAAGAACAAGCAAAAGCTTATTGGGCAGAAAACATTTCGCTGTTATTTAAACTGTTAGCAGTGTGGTTTGTCGTGTCTTTTGGCTTTGGCATATTACTGGTTGATGTACTTAATGAAGTACGTTTTTTTGGGTTTAAACTTGGCTTCTGGTTCGCCCAGCAAGGCGCGATTTATACCTTTGTTGCTTTGATTTTTGTGTACGTTTTCAAAATGAATACGTTAGATAAAAAATACGGCGTAGACGAATAGGAGCTAAGCAATGGATGTTCAAACACTCACGTTTATAATTGTTGGTTTAAGCTTTGCGCTTTATATCGGCATAGCAATTTGGGCCCGTGCGGGTTCAACCAAAGAGTTTTATGTAGCAGGCGGCGGCGTACCTCCTCTTGCTAATGGTATGGCAACGGCTGCCGATTGGATGAGTGCTGCGTCGTTTATTTCAATGGCGGGTATTATTTCGTTTGCAGGTTACGATGGCAGCGTTTACTTAATGGGGTGGACAGGTGGTTATGTACTATTAGCCATGTGTTTAGCGCCTTACTTACGTAAATTCGGCAAGTTTACTGTGCCAGACTTTATTGGCGACCGTTACTATTCACGTACCGCGCGTTTAGTTGCTATTTTTTGTGCCATATTTATTTGTTTCACTTATATAGCAGGGCAAATGCGTGGCGTAGGCGTGGTATTTTCACGCTTTTTAGAAGTAGAAATTGAAACCGGTGTATACATTGGTATGGTGATTGTATTCTTTTATGCGGTACTTGGCGGCATGAAAGGCATTACCTACACACAAGTAGCGCAGTATTGTGTACTTGTATTTGCATACCTTGTACCAGCCATTTTTATCTCGATGATGATGACGGGTCATTTCTTCCCACAAACCGGTTTTGGTGCCACACTAATTGGCAGCGACGGCGTGTACGTACTTGATAAATTAGATGGCTTAAGCGCTGAACTTGGTTTTGCGCAATATACCGAAGGCTCTAAGAGCATGATTGACGTATTCGCTATTACTGGTGCGTTAATGGTAGGTACTGCTGGTTTACCACATGTAATTGTACGCTTTTTCACTGTACCTCGCGTAAAAGACACGCGTATTTCTGCTGCATGGACTCTTGTGTTCATCGCCATTGTTTATACTACAGCACCTGCGGTTGCAGCCTTTGCTCGCGTAAACATGGTTGATACTATTAATGGTAAAGACGGTAGCGGTACAGCTTACGCAGAAGCACCAGGATGGATTAAAAACTGGGAACGCACAGGTTTAATTACATTTGATGATAAAAACGGCGATGGCAAAATGTTCTACACGGCGGGTAAAATCACCGATCCGAACAGTGCTAACGAAGTAAATGTAGACCGCGACATTATGGTATTAGCAAATCCAGAAATTGCTAATTTACCAGCATGGGTAATTGCACTTGTAGCTGCCGGTGGTATTGCCGCTGCATTGTCTACAACCGCAGGTTTACTACTGGTTATTTCGACCTCCGTTTCGCACGATTTACTCAAGCGAACCCTCAAGCCCGATATTACCGACAAGCAAGAGTTACTTGCAGCGAGGTTGGCAGCCATGGTCGCTATTGTTATCTCCGCGTACTTTGGTATTAACCCGCCTGGATTTGTGGCATCGGTAGTGGCATTTGCCTTCGGCTTGGCGGCAGCGAGTTTCTTCCCAGCAATTATTATGGGTATATTCTCTAAAACAATGAACCGAGAGGGCGCAATTGCAGGCATGGTAACGGGTATTGGCTTTACCGCTGCGTATATCATCTTCTTCAAGTTTGTAAGCCCTGAGCTTAATAATCCTGAACATTGGTTTTTAGGTATTTCGCCTGAAGGTATTGGCTTAATTGGTATGATTATTAACTTTGTAGTAGCTGCAGTTGTTCTTAAATTTACTCAAGCTACACCTATTGAAATTCAAGAAATGGTAGAAGGCATTCGTAACCCTAAAGGGTCAGCTGAAGCGCACGATCACTAGGCAACATTTACAGATATAGTAAAAAAACATAAAGTACCCAAAGCCCGACTTTAGTCGGGCTTTTTATTTGTTTAATAAATAAGTACATTAGATTGGTACATCACCATTTAAAGAGCGAATACAATGAGTGTAGAACAACAAGAAATAGCCCAATACGTTTGTTTGCAAGCGCCTTTTACTATGCTTGATAGCAGCGCATGCGAATACTTTGTAAATCATCTTGATATTATTTACCTTACCCGCGAAAACCAAACTCAGTGGTTACAAAGTGAAAACCCTAAACTATTTTTAATTCGCTCTGGTTTGTACGACCTAGTTGATGGCAAGGGCGATGTTGTTACACGCTTAGCGCAAGGTGACTATTTTGGTTTTCCGTCGCTGTTAACCGGTGAGGCAATTCAAAATAGGTTAGAAGTACAAAAAGAGGGGATAGTGTATATGCTCTCTCAAACGCACTTTGATTTTTTACGCAGAGAATATAAATCGTTTGAGCAATACTTTGTACGCGCTCATGCTAACCGGTTGTTGTCATCGCATTATAAAAGTAAAAACGATAGCTGGTCGGAACGTAAAATATCAGAGCTGATGACGCGCACAGCAATTACGCTTACGCCCGATGCAAGTATTAGGCAAAGCGCTAAAAAAATGAAAGAGCATGGTGTGTCGTCAATAATGATAACGCAGCACGCGCACTTAGTAGGGGTTGTGACCGACCGCGATTTACGCAACCGAGTACTTGCCGACGAGGTAGATCCACAAGACGCAGTAAGCAGTATTATGACCGCCAAACCTAAGTTTATATTTGAAAATAACCGAGTGTTTTCAGCGCTGCACTTAATGCTTAAATACAATATTCACCATTTGCCCGTGCTTGACGAAAACCATAACCCGATAGGGATGATAACCAGCACCGATTTACTGCGCCAACAAAAAAGTGACCCCGTACAGCTTATTGGGCGCATATATAAAGCGCACACTGTTACTGATTTAAAACGCTACGCTAAAGAAATTCCCGAACTTTTGCGTAGTTTTTCGTACAACATTGACGACATATCGCTAATTGGTAAATTACTCAGTGGTTTAACCGATGCGCTTACATCGCGCCTGATTCACTTATTTCAAGAAGAGCATGGCGCAGCGCCAACCAGCTTTAGTTTTATTTGCTTTGGCTCGCAAGCACGCGAAGAACAAACCCTGCATTCAGATCAAGATAACGGCTTATTACTCCCTAACGACTTAACCACCGAGCAACACGCTTACTTTAAAAGTATGGGCGAGTTTGTATGCGAGAATTTAGTTGAGTGCGGCATTAGGCGTTGCCCAGGTAATATTATGGCAAGCAGTGATGAGTGCCGTATGAGCGTAAACGACTGGAGCGAGCGCTTTTTTAAATGGATAAAAAGCCCCACACCCAATGCAATGCTTAACTGTAAGATATTTTTTGACCTGCGATTTATTGAAGGTTCAAACGCTTTATACACGGCTTTTTGCGAGCAACTAATTCGTATATCGCGTAACGACTTATTCTATGCCGCAATGGCAACCGACATAAGCAGCAACAGCGTGCCAATTGGTTTATTTAATAAATTTAAAACAGAAAAAACAGATCAAAATAATAAATACATAGATTTAAAAAAACGCGGTGTCGTAATTATAAATGACATAGTGCGATTATACGCTTTAAAAGCGGGTATTAGGCGCGCCAACACGCAAGAGCGATTAGACGCACTACTAAAATATAAACTGATCAGCAAAGAAGATATATACAACCTAAAAGACTGCTGGCGGTTCTTAACGCAGCAGCGCTTGAGTACACAAATAAACGAAGAGGGCTTACCGAGTAATTGTATTAATCCTAATAAATTAAACTCACTAGAGCGCCATCAACTAAAAGAAGCGTTTTATCTTGTTAAACAAGCGCAGCAAGCCGCTGCGTTTAAGTTTGCTCGCGGCAGTTTATAATGATGGATTACTAACATGGTAAAAAAGCTGCTCACTCGGTATTTAAAGCGCCGTAAATTACTAGGCAAAAATGCCTTACAACAACGTTATTTGGTGATTGATTTAGAGCTAACTGGCCTTGATGCAAAACAGCACGAAATTGTATCGGTAGCGTGGGTGGTAATAGATAACCAATGTATAAAAATGAGCGAGTCGCAGCACCTTATAAATAAAGACGTAAAAAGCCTTGAGCAAAGTCCTGTTTTTCATGGGATTAGCGATGATGCTATAGCAAAGGGGCTAAGCCTAAACAGTATATTAATGCAATTAAGTAACCATTTTAGCGACTGTATTTTAGTGTTTCATAATGCCATGCTCGACTGGGGCTTTTTAAAAATAGCGCTTAAAAATGCCAATATAACAATACGGCCTAAACTCATAATCGACACACTGCATATTGAGCAAAAGCGCTTACTCCATCATTCAACTGAAATAAAACAAGATGATTTAACCCTTAATGCTTGCCGCACACGTTATGAGTTACCAAGCTATCATTGCCATCACGCACTGACCGATGCACAAGCCACTGCCGAGTTACTGCTAGCCCAGTGTCATCAAATAAGCCGTGGCAAAGAGTTAAAAGTAGGCGAGTTGATGTAGGTTGGCTGAAGGCGGGGCTTTATGCCGCGCGAGATAAACTCCCGGCAACAATAAAGAGTAGTTTACTTTTATTGTTATCCGTATAACTATAGGTACAGTTACGTAATCATTATCTAACTAATCACTTCAAGGACGATCATGAAACTCATCACTGCCATTTTCTTAACCTTATTCCCACTCATCACTTTTGCTAATTCAAGTTTGCCTGCTAATCGCCATATTGCAGTGCAGGGTACTGCAGAGGTATTAGCAAAGCCCGATATGGCTAAGATTTCTTTTGAAGTAATAAGCTTTAAAGACAAATCACTTGATGCAAAACGTGATGTTGATGACCGAGTAAATTTGTTACTTAAAGGTTTAAGCAAGTATGGTGTTAAGGAGACTGATGTTTCTGCTACAAGCCTGTTAACTCATAATGATGACGATATGTTTAATGTCGAGAGCGGTACAGCAATTAATGCAGGATATGTAGCAACAAGAACACTTAAAGTAACATTAAGAAATATTGAAAAAGTGAATGATTTTATCGATTTTGCACTAAGTGTAAAAATTAATGAACTGACGAATATTGAGCTTATGTCTTCAAAAGCCTCGCAGTTAGAAGCTGAAGCAACACAAGGCGCAATAGATAACGCTATAGTTAAAGGGGGTAAGCTTGCCAAAGCATTTGGCGCAGAGATTGGAAAAATTTACAGTATTAATTCAAATTCTAACCGTTCAAGTTATGGTTATGGCGTAGATGATTTTGAGAGAATAGTTGTGACCGGCTCTAAAGTTACTAGAAATCCATTCGAGCAAGGCAGGTATTTACAAGAAACTATTACATTTAAATCATCAATAAACGTGGTGTTTGATTTAGAGGTAAATGATTAAGTTAAAATTTTCATTTCAAATACATTTTCATAATGTAAGCTGGCTTTAAGTTTTTGATTAATTTGAAGGTAGCCATATTATGAGCGATGAAAGCAACACGTTAAAAGCACAAACTGAGGCAAAAGTAGCAGCAGGGCGCAAAGGTAATCCTGATTTTATGAAAGGTGTTGATGAAACGATTGCACAAGCAAAAGCGTTTCAACAAGGTGCTAATGCACTTGATTTAAACCAAATTGCACCAAGTTTTGAGTTACCAAATCAACATGGTCAATCGGTGCAGTTAACTGAGTTACTTGCTAAAGGGCCTGTGGTTGTTACTTTTTATCGTGGTAGTTGGTGTCCGTACTGTAATTTACAACTGAAAGCACTGCAGTCACGTTTACCTGAAATTCATGCTTTAGGTGCGCAGCTGGTGGCTATTAGCCCGCAAGTACCCGATGGCTCAATGAGCGAAAGCGATATAAGTAACATGGATTTTTTAGTGCTGAGTGATCAAAATGCCGATGTAGCAGCAAGCTACGGCGTAGCATGGCAAGTGCCCACATTTTTACTCGAGCATATGCGAGTAGACCGAGGCCTAGATTTAGAGTCGGTTAACAATGGCAATAGTAGTGTTTTACCGATCCCTGCCACCTTTGTTTTAGATAAACAAGGTAAAGTGACTTGGCGTTATGTTGATGTTGATTATCGTACTCGTTCTGAGCCAGAAGATATAATTAACGCTTTGAAAAATTTAGTATAAAAAACTTAATTTTAAAAGTCAGACCCCTTGAAGAGCTTGCAATGCCTAAGCTCTTCAACGTTAATTTAAAGTTTCTAATGCTTCCCTCTTATAATCAGATGCAAGGTCGATTACAATACAGACATCTAAAAGGCGTATTGCCTTTATCTGCACGCTAAAAGAGTGGATTTTATATTTCATGGCAATCAAACTTGCAATTAATGGTTTTGGTCGTATTGGTCGAAATATTGTCCGCGCGTTATACGAGTCTGGTTTGAGCGACGATATAAAAATTGTTGCGATTAACGAACTTGCTGATCCTGAAGCTATTGCTCATTTATTAAAATACGACACATCCCACGGTCGTTTTTCTTTTCCTGTAAAACTTGGTGAAGACACCATTAGTGTTGCAGGCGATACCATTGCACTTTTTTGTGAAGAAAACCCAATTGAATTACCTTGGCAAACGCTCGATGTAGACGTTGTACTTGAATGTACGGGTGTTTACCACTCGCGTGAACATGCGCAGTTACATATTACCGCAGGTGCTAAAAAGGTGTTGTTTTCGCATCCGGCCGATAACGATGTTGATGCTACGATTGTGTATGGCATTAACGACGATGAGCTTAAAAGCGAGCACACAATTGTTTCTAACGGATCGTGTACAACTAACTGTGTTGTGCCGGTTATTAAAGTATTAGATGATGCATTTGGTATTGAGTCGGGCGCTATTACAACGATTCATGCGTCGATGAACGATCAACAAGTGATTGATGGTTATCATCATGATTTACGCCGTACTCGCGCTGCAAGCCAATCAATTATTCCAGTTGATACAAAGCTCGCCCGTGGTATAGACCGTATTTTACCTAAATTTAAAGGCCGTTTTGAAGCCATAGCCGTACGTGTACCTACTATAAATGTCACGGCAATGGATTTAAGTGTAACGGTTAATACCGATGTAGATTTAAATGCAGTAAATAATGCACTTAAAGCACAAGCAAAAGACCGCTTAGAAGGTATTTTAAGTTATACCGAAGAGCCGCTTGTATCGGTTGATTTTAATCACGACCCACATTCTTGTATTATTGATGGCACACAAACACGTGTTAGTCACAAACGACTGATAAAGTTATTAGTATGGTGTGATAACGAATGGGGTTTTGCTAATCGTATGCTCGACACAGCGCGTGCTATGATGGCAGTGAATAAGTAATTTATTAATATAATAATTTTAAACGTATTTTTCAGGTTCAGTATCGTTAACTAAGGAGATGTTCATGTCGGTCATAAAAATGGCGGATTTAGATTTAAACGGCAAACGCGTATTAATTCGTGAAGATTTAAATGTACCAGTTAAAGCAGGTAAAGTGACGTCAGATGCGCGTATTCGTGCAGCACTACCTACTATTAAACTAGCCCTTGAGAAAGGCGCTAAAGTAATGGTTATGTCACACCTTGGCCGTCCTACGGAAGGGGAATACGATGAAGCGTTTTCGCTTGCACCTGTAGCTGATTACTTAAACGATGCCCTAGAGCAAACTGTACGTTTAGAAAAAGATTACCTAAACGGTGTTGATATTGCTGATAACGAAGTGGTTGTTTTTGAAAATGTGCGCTTTAACAAAGGCGAGAAGAAAAACGACGAAGCGCTATCTAAGCAACTAGCAGCACTGTGTGATGTATATGTAATGGATGCATTTGGTACGGCTCACCGTGCACAAGCGTCTACCCATGGCGTTGGTTTATTTGCTGATGTGGCATGTGCAGGTCCATTGTTATCGGCTGAGCTTGAAGCGTTAGGAAAAGCACTTGATAATCCAGCGCGTCCATTAGTAGCGATTGTTGGTGGTTCTAAAGTATCTACTAAGCTTACCGTTTTAGATTCACTTTCTAAAATTGTTGACCAATTAGTTACCGGCGGCGGTATTGCAAATACCTTTATTGCTGCATCAGGTAGCCCAGTTGGTAAATCGCTTTACGAACCTGATTTAATGGATGAAGCGAACCGTTTATGTGCAGCAGCGATTGCTAATAATGGTGAAATTCCGGTACCGACTGACGTAGTGGTTGGTAATGAGTTTTCTGAATCTGCTGTAGCTACACTTAAAGATGTAAGCGAAGTAACAAGCAATGATATGATTTTTGATATTGGCCCTGATACAGCGAGCAAGCTTGCAAAAATTATTGCAAATGCAGGCACTGTTGTATGGAATGGCCCAGTTGGCGTGTTCGAGTTTGACCAATTTGGTAA
The DNA here is from genome assembly GCF_014163565.1 of Pseudoalteromonas sp. SR45-5. Classification (NCBI taxonomy): domain Bacteria; kingdom Pseudomonadati; phylum Pseudomonadota; class Gammaproteobacteria; order Alteromonadales; family Pseudoalteromonadaceae; genus Pseudoalteromonas; species Pseudoalteromonas sp. SR45-5. The sequence continues at coordinate 8,807 of NZ_JACJDN010000061.1, forward strand.
TGGTACTCGTGCTATTGCACAAGCAATTGCTAACTCAAATGCGTTTTCAATTGCGGGTGGTGGTGATACCTTAGCCGCAATCGATAAATACGGCATTGCCGATAAAGTATCTTATATTTCTACTGGTGGTGGTGCGTTCTTAGAGTTTTTAGAAGGCAAAAAACTTCCAGCAGTTGAAATGCTAGAGTCGCGCGCTAAGTAATTTTAGTCGCGTAAGGTGAGGGTGTAATAGCCCTCACCGACAATTAATTACTAAATACCTCTCACCCTAATTTAGTCGTTAATTTAGATGGAATATTACTGCAAAGCAGTGGTTTTTCGTGGCGTTGTTATAACGCCAAACTAACACATCCGTTCAAACTAGATGGTAGGGAACTACTGTCGATAAATTGGAGAATACCCAATGGCTTTAATCAGTATGCGACAACTTTTAGATCATGCAGCAGAGCATGGTTACGGCGTACCTGCTTTTAATGTTAACAATCAAGAGCAAATGCGCGCAATAATGGAAGCGGCTGACAAAACAAACAGTCCAGTAATCGTTCAGGGATCAGCTGGCGCACGTGCTTATGCTGGTGCTCCATTTATTCGTCATATGATTTTAGCAGCCGTTGAAGAATGGCCACATATCCCCGTTGTAATGCATCAAGATCACGGCACATCGCCAGGTGTATGTCAGCGTTCAATTCAGCTTGGTTTTTCATCAGTAATGATGGATGGCTCGTTAATGAGCGACGGCAAAACCCCTTCAAGCTACGAATACAATGTAGAAGTAACGCGCGAAACAGTTGCTATGGCGCATGCCTGTGGCGTATCGGTTGAAGGCGAGCTAGGTGTACTTGGTTCACTTGAAACAGGTGAAGCTGGCGAAGAAGATGGCGTTGGCGCAGAAGGGTTATTAACAACGGATCAAATGCTAACAGACCCTGAAGAGGCGGCTGACTTTGTAAATAAAACCCACGTTGATGCACTTGCAATTGCTTGCGGTACTTCACACGGTGCTTATAAATTTACTCGCCCACCAACAGATGACATTTTAGCGATTGATCGCATTAAAGCGATTCATGCCCGTATTCCTAACACGCACTTAGTGATGCATGGCTCATCTTCAGTTCCTCAAGAATGGTTAGAAATTATTAATCAGTACGGTGGCGAAATTCCAGAAACTTATGGTGTGCCAGTTGAGCAGATTGTTGAAGGCATTAAGTTTGGTGTTCGCAAGGTAAATATTGATACCGATTTACGTTTAGCATCTACCGGTGCAATTCGCCGTCATATGGCGCTTAACCCATCTAACTTTGATCCACGTAAATACCTAGCTGAAGCTACAAAAGCAATGACAGAGATTTGCGTTGCACGCTATAACTCGTTTGGTACTTCTGGTCAGGCTAGTAAAATTAAGCCAATTTCACTTGATGAAATGCACCTTAAATACTTAAGCGGCGAACTAGACCCTAAAATTAGATAATAGATCAATTTATAATTGATCATTATTAGAGCCTGTTTATCTTTCGAGGTTGAATTTGCAGCAGTATGTTTGGTATTTAGGCAAGGCAGAGCCTATGCAGTGTGGTTATTCCCCATAAATAGGCGATAACGTGGAATAAATGCCAAACATGCGCTGCCCGAAGGGTTCTGCTTAGGGGCAATTTACTCTTTGTTGCCTACATGGATGTAGGTAAGGGGCGTGAGCAGGACGCGGAAGCTTTGCTCGGTTTTTACTTAGCCCGCTAGGTTACAAACCTCACGCCGCGATTAAATCGTCCCTAGATTGAACAAATTTTAATCCTGAAAGGTCAACAGGCCCTAAGCCAGTAACTTTGTTGCTGGCTTTTTTAATGTCAGCCCTTTTTATATTACAGATTACGGTTTTTTGATCAGATCACTGCATTACCAACGCGGAATTTTGG
>NZ_JACJDN010000620.1:0-2309 GCF_014163565.1 Pseudoalteromonas sp. SR45-5
AAGAATTTCTAGCTGTGAAGCAAAACCAAATAGTACTTTAATTGCATCTAATTTCCTTTTGCATCACAAATAGTTAATCTTACTGACCTTTAGCAGCTGCAATTTGAGCAGCAACTTCAGCAGCAAAATCTTCTTCTTTCTTCTCGATACCTTCACCAACTTCTACACGTACAAAGCCAGTAACTGTTGCGTTTTTCTCTTTAAGAATATCGCCAACAGATTTTTTAGGGTCCATGATGAAAGCTTGACCAGTAAGAGAAACCTCACCAGTGAATTTTTTCATGCGACCAACAACCATCTTCTCAGCGATTTCAGCAGGCTTGCCTTCATTCATCGCGATTTCGATTTGTACTTGCTTTTCTTTTTCTACAACGTCAGCTGGTACGTCAGAAGGAGTTAAGTACTCTGGACGTGAAGCAGCAACGTGCATTGCAACGTGCTTAAGTGTTTCTTCATCAGCAACACCTGCAACAACAACACCGATACGGTCGCCATGACGGTACTCAACTAGGTTTTCACCAGCGATGTACTGCAGACGACGTACGTTGATGTTTTCGCCAATTTTAGTTACTAGCTCAACACGGTCTTCTTCAAACTTAGCTTGTAAGTCTTCGATAGTAAGAGTGTCAGCAATTGCAGCTTCAGCAACTTTATCAGCAAATGCTAAAAAGCTTACGTCTTTTGCAACGAAGTCTGTTTGACAGTTAACTTCTACTAGTACTGCAACACCAGCGTTTTGCTTGATGATGATAGTACCTTCAGCAGCAATGTTACCTGCTTTTTTAGCAGCTTTAGCAGCGCCACTTTTACGCATGTTTTCAATCGCTAACTCGATGTCGCCATCAGTCTCAGTTAACGCTTTTTTACAATCCATCATGCCAGCGCCTGTGCGCTCGCGTAATTCTTTAACTAGGGCAGTAGTTACAGCCATTAGTAAATCCTCAAATCTGAAATCTGGTTTAGATAAGCGGGTTACCCGCTCTACAAGAATAACAAGTCTTCACCTTAAAAAGATGAAGACTTGATGATAGCTAATTACTCAGCTTCAACGAAATCGTCTTTCTCAGCTTGAGCAACGATGTTATTCTCGCGACCTTCAGTGATAGCAGCTGCAACAGCGCTAGTGTAAAGGCTTACAGCACGGATAGCATCATCGTTACCAGGAACGATGTAATCAACGCCGTCTGGGTTAGAGTTAGTATCAACGATTGCAACAACAGGGATACCTAGGTTGTTTGCTTCACGGATAGCAATGTGCTCGTGGTCAGCATCGATAACGAAAAGCGCGTCTGGAAGACCGCCCATGTTTTTGATACCACCAAGGCTCTTTTCAAGCTTTTCCATTTCGCGGTTAAGCATTAACGTTTCTTTCTTAGTTAATTTCTCGAAAGTACCGTCTTGGCTTTGTGTTTCAAGGTCTTTAAGACGCTTGATTGATTGACGTACAGTTTTCCAGTTAGTCAACATACCACCTAACCAACGGTGATTTACGAAGAACTGATCGCTTTCTAAAGCAGCTGCTTTAACTGCGTCGCTTGCTGCGCGCTTAGTACCAACGAAAAGAACTTTACCTTTGTTTGCTGCAGCACTTGATAAAAACTTAAGTGCGTCGTTGAACATTGGTACAGTTTGCTCAAGGTTGATGATATGTACACGGTTACGTGTGCCGAAGATGAAAGGCTTCATCTTCGGGTTCCAGTAACGTGCTTGGTGACCAAAGTGAACACCAGCTTGAAGCATATCGCGCATTGAAACGTTTGCCATTTTATAGATCCTCTATAGTTGTTTAGGGTTAGGCCTCCACATATCCCATAGCACCAACACCGAAGTAATTAAACTTCAAATGCACCCAAGTGTATGTGACGATACGTGTGTGTGTTAAAATAAAATTGTGTTTGCCTTAAATACAAAAAATCATTTAAGAATTTATTTGTAAAAAGACGGCGCGCTTTATACCATATTAAAATTAAATACTCAACGTCGCGTGCAAAATTTGTTCGGCGATAAATGTTAGAAACTCAACTTTGGAGCCTCAATGAGCGCTATTATCAAGACCCCTGAAGAAATAGAGAAAATGCGCGTAGCTGGGCGCTTAGCGGCCGATGTACTTGAAATGATCGGCCCTCATGTAGTGCCGGGTGTTACCACCGATGAGCTAAATACACTTTGTCATGATTATATTGTTAATGTGCAACAAGCAATCCCTGCTCCGTTAAATTATCATGGCTTTCCAAAATCAGTTTGTACGTCAGTTAATCATGTTATTTGTCACGGAATTCCAAATGACAAAGCATTAAAAGAAGGCGACA
>NZ_JACJDN010000621.1:0-2307 GCF_014163565.1 Pseudoalteromonas sp. SR45-5
GTTGGGTTTATCTTTGCGTTAGTTGTTGGTTTATTTCTTCAAAGATACTGGCATCATCTATGGTTGAAGGTATTTGTAGCTCTTCGCCATCAACCAATTGGCGCAAATTTTTACGCAGTATTTTACCCGAGCGTGTTTTGGGCAACCTATCTACGCTAACTATATTTTTAAGGCACGCAATAGCGCCAATCTGATTACGAACACTTAAAACAAGCGCTTCTTCCACGTCGGTACTTGAGCCCATAAAATCATTTTTAAGCACGATCATTCCCATAGGAAGTTGCCCCTTTAGAGGATCGTTCACACCAAAAACAGCGCATTCAGCAACAGCAGGGTGCGCGGCTACTATCTCTTCCATTTCGCCGGTAGAAAGCCTATGGCCTGCTACATTTATAACGTCGTCGGTTCTGCCCATAATAAATAGGTAGCCGTCTTCATCAATATAACCACCATCGCCAGATAAATAATAACCTTCGTATTCATTTAGGTAGCTTGCTTTAAAGCGCGTGGTATCTTGCCAAATAGTTGGTAGGCAACCTGGTGGAAGTGGCAGTTTAATTACCACGGCGCCTTGCTCGTTAGCTGCGCATTCATTGCCATCCATATCTAATATTCGCACGTCAAAACCTGGAGTAGGGACGGTAGAACTACCAGGTTTTGTTGCTAAGTACTCAAGCCCTACAGGGTTACAAGCAATAGCCCAGCCGGTTTCGGTTTGCCACCAATGATCGAGCACTGGCAGTTTGGTTTTTTCTTTAAGCCACTCATAAGTGGGAGGGTCTAACCGCTCGCCAGCTAAAAATAAACGTTTTAAGCTTGAGGTATCGTATTGATTAAAACCATCGGCATTGGGGTCTTCTTTTTTGATTGCTCTAAAGGCGGTGGGGGCACTAAATAATGCATTTACTTTATATTCTTCAACCACGCGCCAAAATGCGCTGGCGTCGGGGGTTTTAACCGGTTTACCTTCATATAATACGGTCGCACAGCGATACATTAGCGGTGCGTAAACTATATAAGAGTGCCCAACTACCCAGCCAATGTCAGACGCTGCCCAAAATACGTCGCTGGGCTTCATACCATAAACGGTTGCCATGCTGTATTGCATTGCCACTGCGTGACCGCCATTTTCGCGTACTACGCCTTTGGGTGTGCCTGTCGTGCCCGAGGTATATAAAATATAAAGCGGATCATCTCCATTTACAGGCACCGGATCTGCGCTTGCAGCTGTTTGCATTGCCTGAGTCCAATCTATGTCTCGTTTAGGCTTAAGAGTGGCGGTTACTTGTGGACGCTGATAAATAACGCAGTGTTCTACTTTGTGCGCAGCTAAGTCTATTGCGTTATCAATAAGTGGTTTGTATTCAATAACGCTGTTTACTTCAACACCGCATGAGGCGCTAAGTATAAGTTTGGGCTTGGCATCATCAATGCGTACAGCTAATTCGTGTGCAGCAAACCCACCAAATACCACCGAATGAATAGCACCAAGACGAGCGCACGCCAACATACCAATAACAGCTTGTGGGATCATTGGCATATAAATAACAACGCGGTCGCCTTTTGTAACACCTAACGATTGTATTACGCCTGCAAATCTAGCAACTTCTTGTTGTAGTTGTGAGTAGCTATAAGTTTGCTTTGTATTAGTGACTGGGGAGTCGTAAATCAGTGCAGTTTGCTCGCCAAATCCGGCAATAACGTGTTGGTCTAGTGCTAAAAAACTGGTGTTTAATTGCCCGTCACTAAACCAATGGTAAAGCCCGTCGTCGTCTTGTGTGTATGCTTTTGTGGGGGGGTTATACCACGGAATATTTTTACTTTGTTCGAGCCAAAATTGGGCTGGGTTTTGTTTAAAACCCTTATATTGCTGTTTATATTTGCCTGACATGTAAGGCTCCTAAAACTAAATTTGTGTGTGAGAGACCTTACAAAATGTAGGCTTTTTTTAGCAAGCAAGCTATTCGACCTTGGTCGGCTAAAAGTTAATCAATACACTGGTTTTAAAAATACAAAATTGACAACACAAAGCGTGTGGTTCAGCATGGCGGGCAGTAAAAATAAGAGAAAATACGATATGAGTAACGTAGTAAGAGTAGGGGTTGCGGTTATCATAAAGCATCAAAACACAATTTTACTAGGTGAGCGCATTGGCGCGCATGGTGCTAATACATGGGCAACACCTGGTGGACATTTAGAGTTTGGTGAAAGTGTTGAACAATGTGCAATACGAGAAGTGTTTGAAGAAACAGGTTTAAAGGTAAGTAAAGTTACTAAGCTTGATTTTACCAATGATATTTTTACAGC
>NZ_JACJDN010000622.1:0-2307 GCF_014163565.1 Pseudoalteromonas sp. SR45-5
GTACCCATCTGTAAAGTGTTTGCATTGGAAACCAGCCTGCTCAAGCTGACTTGCATATAAAGCACCACTGGCAATGCTATCTTCAACAATATAAACAAGACCTTTATCAATTATATCTGACACAGCTTTCTCCTAGATAGCTATACTATTACTCATTATTTGATACGCATCTCGGGTTTTATCCAAGTTGTGTTTAATAACAAGCGCTGCGTGCAAGTTTTCTTGTGTAGTTGACGGTGGCGAATCGTGTAATTGTGTTGCTAACGCAGCTAAAGCAGATGCACCATATAAAGCTGCTGAATTTTTTAAGACATGCATTACTTCTTTAATTTTTATAGTATCTTCACTACTAATTGCCGTATCTAATTGGTTAGCCATAGTAACTAATTCATCAATAAATAATTTAATTAAACGAGCTAACACGGTTGTCCCAACATCCTTTTCGAGTTGAGTTAATACATTTAGCTCGGTAATACTTTTATCGACAAACTGCTCTGATATGGGCATAGATAACCTTTGTGTAAGTTAAAACTTCGTACACTAATAATATGTAAGAGTTGTAGTTTAAGAGTAATTTGTTTTTTGCATTTTGCAAATCAAAATGAATATAAACATTTACAAAGCCCAAGTATCAATACTTTTAGTTAACGTTTGCGGCTTATCTAGCAGGTACCCCTGAGCTATATCGCAACCAAGTTGTTCTAATATTTGTAATTGCTCATTCTCTTCTATACCTTCTGCTACCGTTTGTAAACCCAATCGTTGAGCCATCGCAATAATTGCGCTACATAACGTAAAGTCTTCATTATTAGTTGCAATACCACTTACAAAACTGCGATCAATTTTTAAACCATCAATATCAAATTGACGAAGTAAACCTAAAGAGGCATACCCAGTGCCAAAATCATCAATCCACACCTTTACGCCTTCTTTATGGAAGTTTTCAAACGCCTTAGCTATTTTATCAGGACTATGAATGAGCGCTGTTTCCGTTAATTCGACTTTAATAGCCTGTGGTGGTATTTGGTGCTTTTCTAGCAAAGACATTACTTTTGCAAACACATCACCATCTAAGATTTGTACCGGTGAAATATTTAATGAAACAGCAATATCTGTCATACCAAACTGCCGCATATGTTTTAAATCAGACAAACATTGCTCAAAAATCCAGTCACCTAATTCTAAAATCATTCCCGATTGCTCTACATGAGGGATAAACTCATCAGGGCCAACAATGCCAAAGCGCGGTGATTGGCACCTTACTAGCGACTCAAAGCCGACCAGCTTTCCAGATCCCAATGATACAAGCGGTTGATAAACCATTTTAAAATAATTATTTTGCATTGAATCAGACATGATCCTCTCTAACTCATGCCATCTTGCTAGATTGACTGGTTTTTCCGATTCTAGGTATTTAAACGCACTCATGATTTTGCTCCGGTTTCACTCTTAGTGACTTATTATATTAAAGAGCAATTTACAGGCCATTTTAAATACAAAAAAACAGAAATAAAAACCAATATATTCAGGTAGTTAAATTAGAATATTAAATGGATTTACTTCTCCCATTTCATTCGCATTTTGCAATTCAGTTTGCAATGCAGCTACATTGGCAATGTGAGCGCTTAATCGAGCTTATAAAACACAGATAAGCCAGTTAATAGATACTGACCAAAGCTAATATTAGCAATTGTATATGAGAAAAGAGAAAGCTTTGATAAAACCCTGTTTAGGTTAAGCACCATCTAAATTTAAGAGAAAATAAATAATTTTATGGGGAGGGATAAAAAATTAAATTGGTGGTAGGAACATAAAAAAACGCAGGCAACTATAAATAGTTACCTGCGCAAAAGTCTCTAGTTTGAAAGAGTGTCGTTATTTTCGTTTTTAGAAGAAGTTACATGTTGTGCATAGTTGGTATTTTGCGAGTCAAACGTATTACTCATCAACTGAGCGTTTTCAACATCAGCTTGTGTAAAAGTAATTGGCTGAATATCTGCCAGCGGTTCAATCGAATCGTTACCTCGTAAAACTGTTATACCTATTACTAAAGTGGCAACAAGCAAAATTGACAAAACCATAATTTCAGGTGTTAGTACCCAATTGTTACCTTTAGGCTGTTGTTTGGCTTTTGTGTTTGTTTGCATATTGCACCCCTTAAAAATTTAACTAAATTCGTCTTGATTTGATATTTAATATATTGCGAAAGTCGTGCCAACCAGATAACAACTTTACAAAAAAGTAAAAACCTTACAAAATCATGTCGTTAAAATAAATTAAAGGTATGATTGAGTATTTAAATAAAGT
>NZ_JACJDN010000623.1:0-2305 GCF_014163565.1 Pseudoalteromonas sp. SR45-5
CGTCGAAATTATTACTACTAATAGCGGTAGCTGAGGTAATAAATAAAGCAAAACCAATAACTCGCAGCGCTAAGGTAGTGTAATCAAGCTGTAAAATGCGGTGAGGTTGTTTAAATAGCAAGTAGCCAAATAGCTGAATGGCCGCTGGCACTAAGTAAGCCAACCAACCAAAGGTGAGTAATAAAATGTCGGCTATCCATGCACCGGCTGCTCCTGTGATGTTGCTTACTTCGCTAAAACTAGTTTGCGACCATGCAGCATCTGCTGGATCAAAGCTGATCAAGGCACATAAAATAAATATTGCCGTAAAGGTACTGATAATCAGCCCTGTTTCTAATAGTCTTTGCACACCGTTTAGGCGCATAGTTCCCTATTCCTCTTTATTATTCTATTTTTATTCACACTTACTTAGCAGTGAAATACCTTAGCAGGAAATGCAATTTGTTGCACTTTATCTTAACCTTGATGGCCTGATTATGAACAAGTTTTTATAATTTGAGCTTATATAAGCAAATGACGCAGTTAATATAAATAACCTCAAGTAATATAAGGACGAATAATTACGCCTTCTTCACCTTTTACTTCTTCCATTACTACATAAGTTCGGCTTTCACTTACGTTTGGCAGTTTCAATAGTATGTCGCCTAATACGCCACGGTATTCTGACATATCATTTACGCGCGTTTTAAGTAAAAAATCGAAATTACCCGATACTAAATGACATTCGATAATTTCTTCGTGCTTTTTAACCGCAGCACTAAACTCATCAAATACGTCGGGAGATGTTTTAGTAATCGTTACTTCTACATACACCGATAAACCTTGCCCAAGCTTAGCGGGATCGACCACCGCTTTATAGCCAAGTATATAACCTTCCCGTTCTAGCTTTTTTACTCGCTCCAAGCAGGGTGTGGCGCTTAGGCCAACTCGTCTGGCCAGTTCTACGTTCGACAAACGTCCATCGTGTTGTAATTCAATTAAAATTTTACGGTCAATTCTATCTAATAATTGATGCATAGTACCAACTAGTTTTTTATGCTGTTTATTTTTATTATCTAGATGATAACACTAGATTTGAGTTTAAAAAAGGTGAGACACACGGGCTTATGATGAATATAATAGTGGAAAATGTTAATCCGTTCTTAATAAGGCAAATGATATGATTATTGGTGTTCCTAAAGAAATTAAAAACCATGAATACCGTGTAGGTATGGTTCCTGCAAGTGTTCGTGAATTAGTAAAGCACGGTCACCAAGTGATTGTAGAAACTGATGCAGGCATGGGCATTGGTTTTACTAACGAAGATTACACACAAGCGGGTGCTGAAATTTTAGCAACTGCTGCTGATGTTTTTGCTAAAGCAGACATGATTGTAAAAGTAAAAGAGCCGCAAGCTGTTGAACGTGCAATGCTACGTGAAGACCAAATTCTTTTCACTTACTTACACCTTGCACCTGATCTTCCACAAACTGAAGACCTTGTAAAAAGCAAAGCTATTTGTATTGCATACGAAACTGTAACTGACTCACGCGGTGGTTTACCGCTTCTTGCTCCTATGAGCGAAGTTGCTGGTCGTATGTCTATTCAAGCTGGTGCACAAGCGCTAGAAAAATCTAACCACGGTCGTGGCATGCTACTAGGTGGCGTACCAGGCGTTGAAGCTGCTAAAGTTGTTGTAATTGGCGGCGGCATGGTTGGTCGTAGCGCAGCTCAAATGGCTGTTGGCCTTGGTGCTGAAGTTGTCGTTCTTGATCGTAACATCGACGTATTACGTGCACTAGACGCGCAATTTGGTAATAAAGTTAAAGCTATTTACTCAACTGCTGATGCACTAGAAAAACACGTACTAGAAGCTGATTTAGTAATCGGTGGTGTACTGATCCCTGGTGCAGCTGCACCTAAACTAGTAACTGCTGAGCACATTAAAGCAATGAAACCTGGTTCTGCAATTGTTGACGTTGCAATCGACCAAGGTGGCTGTATTGCTACTTCTAAAGCAACGACGCATGCTGATCCAACTTTCATCGTTGATGAAGTTGTTCACTACTGTGTTGCTAACATGCCAGGTGCTGTTCCACGCACATCTACGTTTGCACTTAACAATGCAACATTGCCTTTCATCATTAACCTTGCAAACAAAGGTTATAAAAAGGCGCTACTAGATGACGCTCACTTCTTAAAAGGCTTAAACGTAATTAAAGGCCAAGTAACTTACAAAGAAGTAGCTGAAGCGTTCAACATGGAATATGTTGACCCACGCACAGCGGTAGAAAACGCATAATTTAGCGTTTTGTAGTTAAGTTGG
>NZ_JACJDN010000624.1:0-2303 GCF_014163565.1 Pseudoalteromonas sp. SR45-5
ATTTACCTTCCCTATTTAATATACTTTTTATTGCGTTATTTTTGGTCGCAAACACTTACCTATAAATTTAAAAAAAGATACTATGCCGCCATTAATATCGGGTGGGTTTAGCTTTTATACTCCCTGCATTACATAACTAATTGATAGAGTTACTCAACTCAAGGATAAAAATGCAAGCATCTTCAAAAAGTTATTTACTGGCTATCGTGTGTGTATTGCTTGCCATGATGACCATTCAAACGGGCGCGTCGTTTGCAAAACAGCTTTTTCCAATTGTTGGCCCTGAGGGTACGACGGCCCTTAGGCTTGGTTTTTCTGCCTTTATACTTTGCTTAGTGTTTAAACCTTGGAAACACTTACCCACTACGGGTAATCGTATTCCTATAATTGTGTATGGTTTAAGTTTAGGCGGCATGAACATTTTGTTTTATTACGCTATTGAACGCATTCCACTAGGCATTGGTGTAGCACTTGAATTTACAGGCCCGCTTACTGTTGCCTTATTTTCATCACGCCGCAAACGTGATTTATTTTGGGTTGCCTGTGCTATTGCTGGTATTTTGCTTCTGCTTCCAGATATGAGCGGGCAAGATAGCCTTGATCCATTAGGTGTAGCGCTTGCTCTTGGTGCCGGTGCATGTTGGGCAGGTTATATATTATTTGGTAAAAAAACCGGCACACAAAGCTCTGGTGGTGCCACTGTCGCACTGGGCATGACTGTTGCCGCTATAGTGCTAGTGCCTTACGGCGGCATTATGCAAAGCGCCGCGTTTACGTGGGAAATTATCCCACTGGGTATTGGTATTGCTATTTTATCAAGCGCACTGCCTTACACACTTGAAATGGTTGCACTGCGTAACATGCCTTCACAAGGGTTTAGCGTAATGATGAGTTTAGAGCCTGCAATAGCTTCGCTCGCAGGGTTTATTATACTGGGTGAATTACTTACTTTATGGCAGTGGCTCGCTATTTTACTTGTGATTATTGCATCTGTTGGTAGCTCGTTTTCAAACGCAAAAAAACAGGCTACTTAATTAACTACCAAATAAGCTAAATAAAGTCACCACACAACATGGTGACTTTATTGTGTTTATCCGGTAATTTTTTAACTCACAGCCTTACTTCGCTTTTTAGTTGTAAGCAAATAGCCAATCAACGAAATAAGCGGCATACCGGTAGCCACCAGTGCAATACCAGTCCAACCGCCTGCTTCATATAATGGGCTGGCAATAAGCGAGCCTACTGCGCCACCTACAAATATACTAGTCATGTAAATAGCGTTTAAACGCGCACGGCTTTGTGGCTCTATTGCATACACTGCACGTTGACCCAATACCATATTGGCCTGCACAGCAAAATCAATAAACACACCGGTTAATGCCAATACTATAATACCGTAAGGTAACTCAAATAAGCTTGGTAAAAAGCACAGAGCTGCAATGAGTTTGGCCAGTAACGATAGCTGATGCGTATAGCCCTTATCAGCCAAACGCCCAACAATGGGAGCTGCTACAGCACCTGCGGCGCCCACTAGTGCAAACAATGCTATTTCTGATTGGGATAAACCATACTCACGGGCAAGCACAACCGGTACGCTCGTCCAAAATAAGCTGAACGATGCAAACATTAACGCTTGAAAAAGTGAACGTTGGCGCAGCACTGGCTGGCTTATCATTAATTGTTTAAGCGATTTTAATAACTTAAAATACGTTGTTTTATGGGTTGGTTGCCTACTTGGAATAGCAAAATAAATTACGCCAGCAATAAACACCATACACCCTGCTGCAAAGTAAAATACGGCGCGCCAACCAAAGTGATCGGCTATTAAGCTCGATATAGGTCTTGCTAGCAAAATACCTAACAACAAACCCGCCATAATATTACCAAGAACTTGTCCGCGTTTTTCGTCAGACGATAAATGCGCAGCAAGTGGAATAAGCACCTGAACAGAAACCGAACTTATACCTATCATCAAACACAAAATAAGCATTACATTAGGTGAATCAGCAAGTGCCGTACCCACTAAACTCAAAAACGACACACCAAGAGTGACCAACATAAGCTTTTTATTTTCAACTAAATCAGCTAGTGGTACTAAAAAAAACAACCCCAAAGCGTAGCCTATTTGTGTAAGCGATACGATAAGGCTAGCACTGTGCGCACTTAATCCAACTTCTGGGGCAAGTAACTCAATAATAGGTTGAGCGTAATAAATATTGGCAACAATAAGACCGCAACACAAAGCAATAATAGTAACGAGTGTATTGCTAAGAGGTTGCGCTGAAACGCCTGTTTGGGTCATG
>NZ_JACJDN010000625.1:0-2303 GCF_014163565.1 Pseudoalteromonas sp. SR45-5
GAATCACCACAGTGCTCGATAAAGCTAATATAGGAGAAAAGAGAAAGGCTAATAGGTTCTATAAACGCTTTATTTAGCTCGAATACTTAAAAGTATCCGAGCTAAGAGGGGGCACACACTATTTATTTTTTATGCTGAAGCTCCCACATACGGGCGTATTCTCCGGCGAGTGTAAGTAACTCATCGTGCTTACCTTGCTCAATAATTTGTCCGGCTTTGAGCACAATAATGGTGTCTGCATCGGTAATAGTAGATAACCGATGAGCAATAACCATACTCGTATGGTTACTGGCAACCTCACGCATTGCAGCAAGTATTGCTTGCTCAGAATGAGAGTCGAGTGCAGATGTTGCTTCATCAAAAATTAAAATAGGGGACTTTTTCAAAATGGCGCGGGCAATGGCAATACGCTGTTTTTCGCCGCCGGATACTTTTAAACCGCGCTCGCCAACCAGTGTTTTATCGCCTTTATCAAGTGTGCCTATAAAGTCTTTTAAATGCGCCATAGCAATGGCTTCGTCAATTTCAGCATCGCTTGCTGATGGTCTACCGTAAGCGATATTTTCACGAATGGTGGTGTTAAACAGCACGGTGTCTTGCGGCACTATTGCAATGGCTTTTCGTAAACTATTAAGTTTTACTGAGTTTATTGCTTGATTATCAATACTAATTTCACCGGCGCTTACATCATAAAAACGATAAAGCAGTCGCGCCAATGAGCTTTTACCAGCCCCACTGGCACCAACAATAGCTACTTTGCTGCCTGCTTTAACACTAAAGCTAAGATTATTAAGAATAGGGCGATGCGCATCGTAACTAAAACTTACATTATTAAATGTTATTTCACCTTGGCTAATATTGAGCTCTTTAGCATTAAGTGCATCGGTTATTTGTGGTTTTTTGTTAAGTAGCCCAAGCATGTTTTCAAGGTCGGTTAGCGCGCGTCTTATTTCGCGGTACACAAAGCCTAAAAAGTTAAGCGGTAAAAACAATTGAATCATATACGCGTTGATCATCACTAGTTCACCAATAGAAAGCGTACCTGCAACTACCTCGGTTGAGCCCAACCACATTAACGCGGTAATAGCACAGGCAATAATAAGTGCTTGGCCTGAGTTGAGGGCGAGCAACGACATTCTATTTTTTAAACGGGCTTTTTCCCAGTTTGCTAAAAAGGCGTCGTACGTTTTGGCTTCAAACTGCTCATTATTAAAATATTTTACAGTTTCATAATTAAGCAGGCTGTCTATTGCGCGGGTATTACTTTTATTGTCGGCAGCATTTGCTTCTCTAATAAAGCGGTTTCGCCACTGAGTAACCACCACAGTAAAGGTAATATAAATGGCGACTGCCAATAATGTAATCAGCGCAAACCAAACAGAAAACAACGTGCCAAAAATAATCGCAACGGTCAGTATTTCAAACAAAGTAGGCACAATGTTAAACATTAAAAAACGCATTAAAAAGCTTAACCCACTTGTACCGCGTTCTATATCGCGGCTAATACCGCCAGTTTGCCTATCTAAATGAAAAGCCAGCTCAAGTGAGTGCAAATGCTTAAATACCTTTAAACCAATATCGCGCATGGCGTGCTCGGTTACGCGCGAAAATACAGCATCTCTTATTTCACCTAAAAATACGCTAGCAAAACGTAGCGCACCGTACATCAACAATAATAAAGCAGGAATAACTAACAGTGGGTTAATTGACTTATCAACCGAGTCTATAATTTCTTTAAGTGCCCACGGCATCAACAAAGTGGCACCTTTTGCGCCTATAAGCGCCATAAGTGCAATAAAAACACGACCTTTAAATTTTGTAAGGTAGGGCCACAGTGTTTTTACACTTTGGCGTAAATTCATGGCGTCGGGGCGTTTTTCACTGCTTTGTTTAGAGCGCATTCAGTATCTCAGAGTTGGTATATGGGTAAATAAAATAACTTATAAGTTAAGTAAACGCCGTTAATTGAAACAAGGAAAGGTATTAGTTTTTTGAATATTAATTTTAAGCGTTAAAATGCGGTTACCTAATTAATGCTTTCTAAAATAGCAGTATATGTTTTCTGGCAGAATATATCTCATGTAGCGCTTTCTAAAGCCAGCTTTCCATAATGATTTGTTATAGGTTTGCTTAAACTTAATTGGATTAAGAAACATTTTTAATGGATCAGGCGATTTCGCAAAGTAACTTTCATGGCTATTTGCTCCTACATACTCAGAGTGTTTGAGATTACCAAAGTTCACAGACTCGCTATAGGTAGGAGTTTTTAATAATCTAGATATAGGTTTTATAGCTGTTTCAGG
>NZ_JACJDN010000626.1:0-2301 GCF_014163565.1 Pseudoalteromonas sp. SR45-5
AATGAAAATAAGGACTTAGTTTTCCTTCTATTTTAAGAGGTTTACGTGGTAAAGCTATCAAATACAGAAATTAGAAAACTAGATGATGCAGCCAGAGCAGGGTGGTTATATTATGTTGGCGGTAACACACAAGATGAAATTGCCAAAAAGCTAAATATATCTCGTCAATCTGCACAAAGAATGGTCGCATTATCTGTGAGCCAAGGATTAATTAAAGTTAGACTTGACCACCCGATTGCTAAATGTATGGATTTGGCCGAAAAATTAAAAAGCCGTTTTGGGTTAGATTCGTGTGAAGTTGTACCGAGCGATCCATCTGAACCTTCATCTACATTAGGTTTGGCTCAAGCTGGCGCGGCAGAAATAGAACGTCATTTAAAATCAGAACAACCCAAAGTACTTGCTATGGGAACCGGTCGAGTTTTACGTTCATGTGTAGATGAGCTAAGAACCGTTGATTGTCCGCAACATAAAATTGTAGCAATGCTAGGCAATATGGCTTTGGATGGATCGGCTTCACCTTATGATGTTGTAGTAAGAATGGCCGAACACACCAATGCAAAACATTATCCAATGCCATTGCCAGTTTTACCAAGAAGCATTGAAGAAAAAGAACAATTACACGCACAACAAAATATTACCGGTAATTTAAAACTCGCTAAAGATGCCGATGTAACATTTGTGGGTATTGGTAGCTTAGGTGAAAAGTCGCCATTACATATAGATGGTTTTATTGATGCGCAAGAACTTAAAGAGCTACAAGATCTTGGTGCTGTTGGTGAAATGATTAGTTGGGTGTTTGATAAAAACGGTAAGCTTTTAGATTGCACAGTTAATCAGCGTGTAGCAAGTACGCCATTAAAAACAAATGCTAACAAACAGATTTATGCGATAGCTGCTGGTGAAGAAAAAGTGTTAGCCATTTTGGGCGCGGTAAGGTCAAACATGATCAGTGGATTAATCACTAACGAATATACAGCTGAGCGTTTATTAAGTATTGATTAAACAAATTGAGAAATAAAGTATCTGTTTCAGTAATACCTGTTATTGTAATAAAATCACTTAATGTCCGATACCGTCTAGTATTGGACATAGTAAGGGCGCATTTAAGCGCTCTTTCTATATATACATTAACTACCTATAATTTATATTATGTTAAATAGATTAAATAAATACATAACCAAGTTACTCACCTTCATTAATTAACGTATAAACGCGATATTTTGACTATTTAATAAGCATTAACCTACTTATCTTAATAGTTAATGTTTTTCCCATTTACGCTATTAGCTTCTTGAACATATAAAAATACCGCTTGGTTATTAATATATCCAAGCGGTATTAACAATAACTTCCTAGTAGATATTTCATCCAGTAAAATTCAAGATGTTGAATTTAATGGCTTTTCAACTATCCTACTGATCTACTTGCTGAGACTTTAGAATTTTTTATCATTCATAAATTCACTAATAAGCTCAGATACTTTATCTGGATACTCATCAACAACCCAATGTGCGGCTTTATCTATCCAAACCAATGATGAATTTGGAATTGCTTCTTCTAACATTGGCGCATATTTTGGCTTTTGAAATTTGTCTTCTTCACCCCATAATATGAGTGCTTCATGAGGTAAGCTTTTAAGATCGCCTGCAATAGCTTGTGTATATTCTTTATTGAGTCTGCGCATGTTACTAAATAAAGCGGCTTTTCCTTGCTCGTTGCTCCATGGTTTTAAGTATATTTCCATTAACTCTTCAGTCATTACGCTAGAATCATATACACCTTTAGGCATGAAATCTCTTAATGTATCAACAAATTCAGCTACACTTGTCTTTTCTTCTACACCAGGTTCTAGCAAAGGTTCAAATTCTGGTATTGGCCAAGAATCAAAACATACACTATCTATTAAAACTAATCCGTTTACTTTATCAGGATGATTTACCGCCATTAATTGAGCAACACCACCACCAATATCATGTGCAGCAATATTAACTTTAGAAATACCGAGTTCTTCCATAAACTTACACATTATTCTACATTGCGCATTTATAGATACATCGGTGTTAATTGGCATATCTGACTCACCAAAGTTTAGTAAATCAGGCGCTATTACTCGATGTTCTGATGCGAGTTTGGGCATCACATTTCGCCATAAAAATTTGTTAGTTGGTATGCCATGTATTAATAATAAAGGTGTGCCTTGTCCCATTTCTTGATAAGCAATTTGATGACCTTCTACTGTAACGTACTGTGTTTTGCTCATAATTTTGCCTCGTTAACTTTAAAAATTATAATGTTTAA
>NZ_JACJDN010000627.1:0-2294 GCF_014163565.1 Pseudoalteromonas sp. SR45-5
AATGTACTTGCCACTACCCAACAATTACTTGCTGCAGCTTCACGGGTTACTAAGCCATAGCTTTCAGGCCACAATGAAGGGGCAAAAAGTACATCTATTTTTTGGTATAGGTTTACCACGCCTTGCTGGTTTACCCGCCCTATAAAGGTGACAGGCACTTTACCCCATTTGGTTTTATGCTCGTAACCTTGCTCTTTTGAATGATCAACTATTAGCATTTCAAGGTTTTTAGGCTGCTGCTGCTCAATAGCCTGTTTAAGTAAAAAGTACCCTTTATGGTTGGCCATGCCGCCAATGTGAGCGCACACAACATTTTCTGTATAGTCAGTCTTTTTAGGTTGCCACTGCACAGTTGAGCTAATGCCATTTTTGTTTACGGCTATGTCGGGGTAGCCGTTTTGTGCATAAATGTCTGCAAAACACTCTGATACGGTCAGTAATTTAGTAGCACCATTCAGCAGCTCTTTGTAATAGTTTATTCGCTCTATAGAGTCGCTTAACGATACGTTATTAGGTAAAACACGCGGGGCAAACATATCTGGGTGGCCGTTAGGATATACGTTATCCTTTTGATCAATTAAAAATTGATGGTCCGATATCCACCACGCATCGTGCGCTGTAACAATATAAGGTATGTTGTTATCTTTAGTTGCCTCTACCACCGAGGCAGTTAAGCGCTGCACACAATGAAAATGCACTAAATCTGGTTGTTCAAGCTGTAAAAACTCTTCAAACAAGTCGTACATGTTTTCATCTTTTGGGTGCCAATCCATATTTTCTCTAAATAATATGGTTGAACGGTATACTGTTACACCTTGATGTTGGTAGGTTTCTAGCTTGTATGGCGTGGTACAGCGCTCGTCTGATGTAAATACAACCAGCTCAAAGTCATCGCCGTATTGCTTTTGCAAAATATCAAAGTTGTCAGAAAGCACACGTGTTGCTCCACCAATAGACTGCGGCGGAAAAAACACATTAACAAGCGCTATTTTCTTTTTAGGTTTTACGTTAACACTTACTGTGTTTGCAATATCAGCTACTAGCTTTTCACCTAGTGCTTCAACTGTGTATTCGGCTTTTACACGCTCAAGTGCTTTGGTGGCAATGTTTGCTCGTAGCTCTTTGCTATTAATAAGCGAGGCTAACGCATCTGTCCACTCGTTTACAGTGGCAACCATTAGTGCATCTTCACCATGATTTATTACATCACGGTAATTTGCAGTACTACTAACTATTGATGGCACACCTAAGCACGCTGCTTCAAACCATTTAAGCTCGCTTTTACAACCATTGGTTTCGTCATCAGTAAGAATAGCTAAATTAATATCGGCTTGTTCTAGCAAGTTCCAATACGCTTTTATACTTTTAACAGGTGGTACAGTTAGTAGCTGCGTTTTAAATCGCTGCTTAAAGCTTTGTGGTAACTCTAAATAACCAGCAATAATTAACCTTACACTGTTATTCGTACTCAATACTTGCTCAAGTGCAGGTAAGGCAAGTTCAATAAAATCGGTATTATGAGCTTGTGTACCACTACCATAAAATATATCTATGGTCTTTTTATCAGGCTTTTTAAGGTTGGCAAAGTAGTTGTGCTCGTCTAATCCATTTCGGTGTAGCAAGCATATATTTGAGCTTACTAGCTTAGCTAGTTTCTCACGAAGTAACTCGGTAGAGGCAATACCAAATCGGCAACGCTTGGCAAGTGCTGAAAAGCTAGCAGGAGCTTTGCGCAGCTCTATATGTGTACTTATATCAACATAACCACCAAATGTTTCTATTGGCGCTGGGTAGCTTGGCTCAAACAATAGGTCATCAATCTCAAAAAATGATGCTTTGCCATTTGCATTTACTTGTGCCAATGCTTTTAAAACGCTTGGCACCGCAGGAGTACGATAAAAAATAACAATATCGTGGAGTGCCACCTGGTTATAACTTTGCTCAAGCTCGGTCCAGTTAATTGTTGTAACGGTTTTACCTTGTGATTCTAACTGCTCTACTTTTTGGTCAATCCGATAGCGTATACATTGCGGTATATGGTAGTCGCCAATAATTAGTACGCGCTCAGTATTTAAATTATTTTTAAGCGGAACATCTTGCTCGGTAGAATAGTACTGATAGTAGGCATTATAAATATGGTCGGAATATTTTTCGGCGCAATCTATTAAGGTTTCACGCTTGTCTAAATTCCCTAATACCTGCATTTCGCCTAGGTTATCGTCGTATAATTTTTTACAAAAACTATCTATCCACTCAAGTGCAACTGTTTGCTCTGGGTTGTCTTGATTATATTT
>NZ_JACJDN010000628.1:0-2291 GCF_014163565.1 Pseudoalteromonas sp. SR45-5
GGCTTTTTATAGGGGCGGAAATTCCATTATCAATTTTTTGAATCGGCTGGCTTCGTACACACATTAAATCATCAGCCATATACTGGCAGCTGCCAATATATAAATCGTTATGGCCGCCTTCGTATTTACATGATTGAGATTTTACTTTATCTGCGCAGGCTGTAACTGCAACACCATTTAACGGCCCTGAATGAGCATTTAAAAATGTGGGTGCTGCAAGTAAAGCCATACCAAACAAGCTTAAACATCTACTTTTTATAAACATAACAACTCCTTTTTAATGTTTTTCAGGATCATGGCCTGGCGGTGGACCATTATGATCACCCGGTGGCCCACCTGCAGGCCTAACTGATTCTCCATGTAGGCACCCTATAAACATATTTTCACTAGGACTGGCTGCGTGGTAGTGATAACCCCTTACTTCATCTGTATTACCTCGGCATTCATCAAGTGACTCTTCTTTACCGCTTGTATCACGCATTGCATAAATGCCATAACCGTCTATTGCATAACCTATAAGAGGTGCATGTCCATCTTCTGTAGCAGCTGAGTCAGTACAACCAGTGGTAGAGTGATAGTGATAACCTTGGTGTAAATTTATATGGCCACCACAATCATCAAATGCCGCAATGGTATAGCTCTCTAAAATTGCATTAATTGGAGCAGGCCCTGATAGCTCAGTACCGTCTAGTGCTATACCTACTGTTCTTAATCGGCCAGTATCAGATGCTGGAATAGGTGTAACAGGAATTAAATACGTTAATGAAAAATTATCTTCTAAATACGACAGTTCACACTCAATACAATTTTGTTTATATTGCTCTTCAACATCAGGGCGAGCTGCTCCAGCGCAAGACTCTTTTGTAGCTGTATATCTAATTTTATTTGTTTTAGTGTCGTAAAGTACCCACTTTTCATCGCCGTAGTATTCATCAAGCTTTAGAATAAATTGGCCTGTTAAATCAACTAAATCACCAGTACCTTCTTTACTAAACCAACTGCCAGTTACATCAGCGCCATCGGTCGATGTGCGCGGGCAAAATGGACCGGGCTCTCTACCTGCAGGTGCGCCTGATGTAATTAACTCATAACACTTAGTTTTAGTTCCTTGCGCCGTTTCGCAATCAACAATGTTAGGCTCAAATAAAAAGGCCCCTTTTTTAAACATAAATAAATTTATTGTTTGATTCGCTTTTTGTACTTCACTAAGGGAGCTACTGACTTGCTTAGTATTTTTATTAGTTGGTGAGTCGTCGCAGCCACTTAGAGTTAAAACTGTAGCGGTAACAATGATTGCAAACGCGCTGTAATTATTTGAGCCCATTACTTGTATCCTTTTCAGTATAGGTTTTGGTGTACTTGTACTGTGGCATATTACTGGCTAAATGTGCAAAAAGTATGGAGAACGACAAAATAAGCACATGATACAAAACCTTTAACAGTGTGGGTTGCTAAAGCGCAGTTTTAAATTTAATTATTAGTGTTCAAAATTAATAAAAAACGGATATGTGTAATACACAATAGCTAAAAGTGTTAGTGTTTAGATGTTATTCAAATACATATGAGGATTACATATGAAGTTTTTAGTATTTTTAGGGACAGTGCGTAACAGCACGCCACCAAAACCTGCTCGCTTAGGTGAGAGAGTGTCTAAAGCCTGCATGGAGTGCTTAAACGAGCAATTCTCCGAACATGAGTTTGAGCTTATAGATGTACTTGATTACCCAAGTGAACAAGTTTTTAAACCACATTTTGCCTATGCTCAAGGTAAGGCGCCTTCAATGCTAAATACTTTAGCTGATAAAATTAAAGCTGCTGATGGATATGTAATGGTTAGCCCTGAGTATAACCACAGTATGAGCCCAGCTCTCGCTGACTTACTTAATCACTTTGGTAGCTCACTCTTTTCGTACAAACCCAGTGCTATTGTTACTTATTCTGCTGGGCAATGGGGTGGACTCAGAGCGGCAATTAGTATGCGCTCGTTTTTATCAGAGCTTGGCTGTTTGCCTGTATCTGCAATGATCCATGTTCCAAAAGCGCAAGAAGTATTTAATGATAATGGATCTGTGCAAGTTGGTGAAGAGCAGTCATCGTGGTTTAATTATTTTCACCGTACTTTTGGGCAATTGATTTGGTGGGCGCAAGCGGCTAAAAATCAGAGTGGCGTTGAAGATCCTGAGCAGATGCTAAAAAGCTTTAAATCAAATCCATCGCAGCGAAATGCCCCATAACGAATACTTTTAAAATATAACTAATTTAGCCCTTAATTGGGCTAAATTTGTTTCTTT
>NZ_JACJDN010000629.1:0-2277 GCF_014163565.1 Pseudoalteromonas sp. SR45-5
GCAAACCATTGAAACCTATACACTACTTTCTCAAAAGGAAGCAGAACAGGTAATCGAAAAATCTCACGAAACATATTTAAAATGGCGATTAACGTCATTCACTGAACGTGCAAAATACCTTAATACTCAAGAAGAGCTATTTCATCCTTCGCAAGAAGATAAAATTAAGCTGTTGTTAACCTTAATTGAAGAAGAATGGCCAGAGAAGGCAATCGTGTTTGCAAATACCAAGCATAGTTGTGAGACGGTTTATGCTTGGCTTAAATCAGACGGTCATCGTGTAGGTATGCTTACTGGTGATGTTAACCAGAAAAAACGCCAAACTATATTAGCGCAATTTAGCAAAGGTGATTTAGACTTTTTAGTTGCGACCGATGTTGCAGCGCGTGGTCTTCATATTCCAGAAGTAAGTCATGTGTTTAACTTTGATTTACCTGACGATTGTGAAGATTATGTTCACCGTATTGGCCGTACTGGCCGCGCTGGTGCATCAGGCCACGCAATTAGTTTTGCATGTGAGCAATATGCATACAACCTGCATGAAATTGAAGAATATATAGAGCACAGCATTCCTTTATCACATTATGATAAAACAGCATTGCTAGATGATTTAACTCAGCCTATTATTCAAAGAAAGCGCAACTATTCAACAGGTCCACGTAACCGTAGTAATAATAGCGGACGTCGCCCAAATAATAGTTACCAAAAAGGACGGTCGTAAGCGACCGTTTGTATAAGTAGTAGTAACTAGAGGTTTTTGAACGGTGGGGCAACTTAAACCGCAAAAAAATGTGTACGCAGTTATTGATTTGGGCTCAAATAGCTTTCATATGCTTATTGCCAAATCAATTGCTGGCGGTCTACAAACAATTGGACGTGTTAAACGCAAAGTCCGATTAGCCGCAGGGCTTGATAAAGGAAACGTATTAAGCACTGAAGCAATGCAGCGAGGCTGGGAATGCCTTGCCCTTTTTGCTGAGCGTCTACAAGATATCCCAGACAAAAACATCACCATAGTAGCAACAGCTACCTTACGCTTAGCAACTAACGCCGAAGTATTTAAAAATCATGCCGAAAAAATTCTAGGTCATAACATTAATGTTATTAGCGGAGAATTAGAAGCGCGCACAATTTATAAAGGTGTTGCCCATACTTCATCTTGTACTGGCAAACAGCTTGTTATTGATATTGGTGGTGCAAGCACAGAAGTTGTAATTGGTAAAGCATTTGATGCCCTACATTACAAAAGCCTCAATATGGGGTGTGTTACCTATCTTGAACGCTATTTTAAAGATTGCCAACTAAGTAAGAGTAACTTTAACGCAGCAATAAAAGCGGCTCGTACAGTCATTGATGAAATTTCTCCAGAGTATAAAGCAGCTGGATGGCAAATTGCATCTGGAGCTTCTGGTACAGTACAAGCAATTCAAGAAATTATGGTCGCGCAAAATCTTGACGACTTACTTACACTTGAAAAGCTCAACACCATAAAAGATCAAGCAATTGCATTTAGCACTATTGCAGCGCTAGACCTTCCTGGGTTAAGTGAAGACCGTCGACTGGTATTTGTATCAGGACTTGCAATCTTAATCGCACTATTTGAATCTCTTGAAATAGAAAAAATGGGATTGGCGGGTGGAGCACTGCGTGAAGGTGTTTTATATAGCATGGTTCCGGAGTTTCATAATAACGACATTCGCAAACGCACTGTTGATGGGTTTATGAGCCGTTATCATGTTGATCAAAAACAAGCGTGTCGAGTTTCAAGCTTGGCAATGCAGTTAGCGCTGAGTATTGATAAAGATTGGCCAATTGAAAGCTTAAATGGGTTACCACTATTAAAAGCGGTAGCGCAGCTTCATGAGATTGGATTACTAATAGAGTATAAGCAGTACCATAAACATACCGCTTATATTTTGGAAAATACCGATATGCCTGGTTTTTCACAGTCAGAGCATAAATTAATAGTAGCGGTAGCAGATGCACATCGATCTGATTTTCCAAAAGGTTGTTTTAATTCACTCGGCGTAAATAGTCTATTAGCACAATATATAGTGAGATTACTACGAATAGCAGTCATTTTATCAATGCGCAGACAAGATGATGTACTGCCTAAGTTTAAGTTAACTGCTAAAAATGAAGTGTTAGACCTTAAGTTTGAAAGTAACTGGTTAAAAGATCATCCATTAATGGCCAGCGAGCTGCAACAAGAGTCTAAACAGCAAGGAAAACTTGGCTGGAAGCTCATAGTAAACTAATTAAAAAGGCCCATCAGGG
>NZ_JACJDN010000062.1:0-10714 GCF_014163565.1 Pseudoalteromonas sp. SR45-5
GTTTTTGTATAGTTAATCTCTTAAACACATTACAAAAAGTTAATTTTAGTATTAAAAATTGCTGATCATTTACTCATTTTTACCGTATAACTGGCTATTATGTTAATTCATCGCTAGCTATGTAATGTTATGTAAAGTAAGTTGAGCAAAATTTGCCAAAGTGCTTGAATTACGTTCATAAATAGCAGTAATTTAGGTTTAATTATGATTTGGCAATGCAAGCCAACCCTACTGGCAATTAGTGTGATGCTGCTGAGCGGCTGTGCGAGTGATTTAAACTCGTCTCAGCGCATGCAAGTCCCTAATAATATGCCTCAGCAATGGCAGCAAGAAGCATCAAGCTCAGTATTAAAAGTACAAGAGCAATGGCTTACACAATTACAAAATCCTACGCTTAATAAATTTGTACAACAAGCACTTAAAAACAACCAACAGCTTTTGCAAACGAGTTATGATGTTGAAATTCAAAAGCAGCAACTTATAGTCTCGGGCGCTGCACTTTGGCCAAGCCTTGATTTATCAACACGTACAAGCCGTAGTAAAGACAACCGCCCTGTAAGTTACGACAACGCAAGCTCAGCTAGTTTAAACTTAACTTACGAGGTTGATTTATGGGGTAAGCTCTCTGACGCCAAGCGCGAAGCTAATCTTAACTATTTAGCCCAGCAGGCACGGTTTGAGCAAGCTAAACAGCAACTTGTTGCTGATGTGGTAACAGGTTGGTTTGATGTGGTTACGGCGCAGCAATTACTGGATTTATTTAAGCGTCGCGAAGCCAACTCACAACAAAATCTCGATATTATTGAAGCTGGCTATCGCCAAGGCATAAACGAAGCGCTCGATGTGTATTTAGCGCGTAATGAGCTTAATAATGAACGCTCTCGCATTGCCACTCAAAAAGCGAGTTTATCAGCGTCAGCACGTGTACTTGAGCGTTTACTTGGTGAATACCCAAAAGGCGCTATTACTGCTAGTAGTGACTTACCTGTTATTAATACCGATATTCCTCTAGGATTACCTTCTGAGCTTATAACGCGAAAACCTACTCTACGTGCAAGTTGGTATGAGCTTTTAGCAGCCGACGCATCATTGGCATATGCGCACAAACAACGCTTTCCAAGTTTAGATTTAACAGCTTCATTAAGTGATAGTACAGACAGAGTAAGCGACTTGTTTTCTCCATCAAGCCTTGCATGGTCTTTGTTAGGTAGTATTTCAGCGCCACTTTTTGAAGGTGGGCGCTTAAAAGCCAACGAAGAAATAGCGCGTCTTAATACTCAAAAGCAAGAGCAGCTTTATTTACAAACACTTTATGACGCATTTGGTGATGTTGAAAATGCAATTTCGCAGCAGCAGTCCCTCAAAGCTCAATATACAAGCACGTTAGAGGCACAAGAAAACGCACTTGCTGCAGAGCAATTGTCGTTTGAGCAGTATCAAAGTGGCCTGGTAACTTACACGACAGTGCTTGATGCCCAAGACCGTTCTTTTGACGCGCAAAGCTCCTTAATCGATATTAAAAACCAATTAATAGCCAATAGAATTAACCTACACATTGCCCTTGGTGGTGATTTTGCAAAGCCCTCAAGTGAACTAAAGAGCAATAACGATGAAAACTAAAACAGCAAAAATTATTATTCCAGCGGTGGTTATTGTTGCCACAATTTTAATTGTTATGTTTATTAAGGGGAATCCACCAGAGGCTAAACGCTTTGGGACACCTCCGAAGGCATCAATAAGTGTGGCTGCGC
Organism: Pseudoalteromonas sp. SR45-5; assembly: GCF_014163565.1. Taxonomy (NCBI): domain Bacteria; kingdom Pseudomonadati; phylum Pseudomonadota; class Gammaproteobacteria; order Alteromonadales; family Pseudoalteromonadaceae; genus Pseudoalteromonas; species Pseudoalteromonas sp. SR45-5. The sequence goes on from NZ_JACJDN010000062.1 coordinate 1,752, forward strand.
TTGAGCTAAAACCACAAAATTATCAAGTTATGATAGACAGCTACGGTACGGTAAAACCACGTACACAAAGTTTGTTAGTGGCTCAGGCATCTGGGCAAATAATTGAAGTAAGTGATGACTTTAGAGAAGGCGGTTTTTTTGAAAAAGGCGATGTACTTTTAAAACTAGACGACAGAGATCATCAGGCTGAAGTTAAATCTGCTCAAGCCAATTTATTAACCGCAGAGCAAGGTTTGCTAGAAGAGAAGGCGCGTGGGCAACAAGCCATTACCGATTGGAAGCGCCTTGGCGGCTCAAATCAGGCAAGCAGCTTAGTACTACGTGAGCCACAACTAGCAGCCGCTGAAGCTGAGGTTTTATCGGCTCAGGCAGCACTTGAAAAAGCGATGCTTGATTTAGAGCGCACTAAAGTAACGGCGCCATATGCGGGGCGTATACTTAGCCGCAGTGTTGATTTAGGGCAAGTTGTTACTAACAACACACAGTTAGCAACCATTTACGCAATCGATAGCGTTGAGATTCGCTTACCAATTAAAAATAAAGATCTCCCATTTGTAAATTTACCAGAGCAGTATCGCGATGGTGCTAAAAACCAAGCGGGTTCAATTGTTAAATTTACTTCTGACTTAGTAGGTGAGCAAACGTGGCAAGGGCAATTAGCACGCACAGAAGGTGCTATAGATGAAGGCGCACAGCAGCTTTATGTAGTTGCTAAAATTAATGACCCGTATAAAGCAACAGCAAATAACCAGTACCCAATAAAAATTGGGCAGTATATAAAAGCGCAAATTACCGGCAGAACAGTATCTAACGCACTTATAATTCCTAACAGTACAATTTATCAAGGAACGTACGTTTACATTGTTGAAGGTGGCGTACTTAAGCGCAAAGACATCACACTAGCTTGGCAAAATGCGACTCAGGCGATGATAAAAACCGGTTTAAACGCAAATGATAAGCTTGTTATTACTCCACTTGGCCAAGTAAGTTCAGGAACTCAAGTAAGTATTTTAGGTGAACAAAGCGCAGATCAACCTAAAAGCCGTGGAGTGAATGGGCAAGGTAAGGGAAAGCGCCCGACTCCAGAGCAGCTTGAACAAAAAGCAAAAGAGCTTGGTATTAGTGTTGAAGAGTTAAAAAAACGCCGTCCAGCAAAGCAAGGAGATAAGCCATGATAGCTTGGTTTGCCAAAAACCATGTTGCTGCTAACTTATTGCTAGTAACGTTGCTGCTGTCGGGGCTTTTTAGTTTATCGACTAAAATACCGCTTGAAGTATTCCCTTCATTCGAAACCGACATGATAAGCGTGAACGTAAGTTTGCGCGGCTCAACACCAGAGGATGTAGAGCAAGGCGTAACAATTCGTATAGAAGAAGCCGTACAAGATTTAGAAGGTATTAAGCAAATATTTAGCCGCTCTTCTGAAGGCTCAGGCTCTGTAACAATTGAAGTTGAAACGGGCTACGACCCGCGTGAGCTTTTAGCTGATATTAAAAGTCGTGTAGATGCAATTAACACCTTTCCAGCCGATGCTGAAAAGCCAATAGTCGCGCTTGCGGAGCGAATTCGCGAAGTTATCGCGGTTACCGTATCAAGTGATTACGGCGAAAAAGAAACCCGTGAATACGCAGAAACAGTACGCGATCAAATTCTACGCTTACCAAATGTGACGCAGGTAGAGCTAAGTGGTGTTCGTGATTACGAAATTGCCATTGAAGTAAGCCAAGACGTTCTTCGTCAGTACGATTTAAGCCTTGCACAAATATCGAGTGCCATTGCTAATTCAAGCTCTGATATTTCTGCTGGTAACTTAAAAACTGAAGGTGGGGACGTACTTATAAGCTCTAAAGGGCAAGCATATCGTAAAGATGAATTTGCCAATATTGTTGTTAAAAACCAAGCTGACGGCACGATTATTCGTTTAGGCGATATTGCAATAATTAAAGACGATTTTGAAGAAACCCCAGTACGTACTCGCTTTAATGGTAAGCAGGCTGCATTTATCGACGTATATCGAATTGGTCCGCAAAGTGCAATTACTGTTGCTGACGAAGTTAAAAATTACATAAAAGAGCAACAAAGCTCTCTTCCACAAGGATTTGAACTAAGTTACTGGGATGATGATTCGGAGCTGGTTAAAAGTCGAATTGCCACACTAACGACCAATGCCCTACAAGGCGGTATTTTAGTACTTGCTTTACTTACTTTGTTTTTACGACCTGCAATTGCATTTTGGGTATTTATTGGTATTCCGGTTTCGTTTATGGGCGCGTTTATAGCGATGCCTATATTTGGCGTAACCCTTAATATTATGAGCTTATTTGGCTTTATATTAGTACTTGGGATTGTTGTTGATGACGCCATAGTTACTGGCGAAAATGTCTATACCCATTTAAAAACAGCTAAGTCGGGCGAGCAAGCTGCAATTTTAGGTACTCAAGAAGTCGCAACACCAGTAACATTTGGTGTACTAACTACCGTTGCCGCCTTTTTACCTTTGGCCTTTATTGAAGGGGCGCGCGGTGCTTTGTTTGCACAAATACCGGTAGTGGTTATTCCGGTATTATTGTTTTCATTGATTGAATCTAAATTTGTACTACCCGCACATTTAAAATATATAAAACTACGCCACGAAAAAGGCGAACCTTCAAAGTTTGATGTTATTCAACAGCGTTTTGCAGATGGATTTGAAAACGCGATTTTAAAATATTACCAACCAACTTTAAATTTAGCACTGCGCCATAAATTGGCTTCGGTAAGTTTGTTTGTTGGTGTGTTTATAATAATTTTAACCATGATCACTAGTGGTTGGACTAAGTTTGTATTTTTCCCGCGTATACCAAGCGAAACAGTCCGCGTTAACTTAACACTACCAACAGGTACGCCGTTTGAAGTCACTAATAAATACGTAATTGATATGTCGCAAAAGGCGCAGCAATTACAAGAAAAATACCGCGACCCAGATACAGGTGAAAGCGTTATTTTAAATATATTAGCCACAACAGGCGGGCGTGGTGGTGTATCTAATTCAGGTTCTGTACGCTTTGAAATAACACCGGCTGAAAAGCGTGAATCAGAAATAGGATCAAGAGAGCTTGCCAGCGAATGGCGCGATTTAATTGGTGTCATTCCAGGCGCTGAAAGCTTAACGTTTAGAGCTGAAATTGGCCGAAGTTCTGACCCAATTGATGTTCAGCTTAGCGGGACTTCGTTGACTATTTTACAAGACGTGGCTGATCACATTAAAACCCGTTTATCGACCTACCCAACGGTATTTGATATTGCCGATAGCATGTCTGATGGTAAAGAAGAGTTACAAATAGAGCTTACGCAGCAAGGCTTAGCGCTGGGCTTAAATAGAGTCAATGTTGCAGGTCAAGTGCGTAACTCGTTCTTTGGCTCGCAAGTCCAACGTATTCAGCGCGGCCGTGACGATGTACGTGTAATGGTTCGCTTGCCTATAGACGAGCGCCGCTCAGTTGCCGATTTACAAAATATACTCATCAATACACCTACTGGTGGCTCGGTGCCGTTATCGCATGTTGCAACCCTTACCGCAGGGCAAAGCCCGTCAACTATTAACCGAATAGACCGCTACCGTACTTTAAATGTTACAGCGGATATCGAAAAAAATAACACCAACATGACCATACTTCAGGCTGACCTAACGGAGTATTTAGATGAGTTAATGCAGCAATATCCTGGAGTAGATTACAAACTAGAAGGTGAGGCTAAAGAGCAGCGAGAGTCGTTTGGGTCATTGGCTTGGGCACTTGTGTTTGTATTTTTCATAATTTATGCGCTATTAGCGATACCGCTTAAGTCTTACTTACAGCCAATTATAGTAATGAGTGTAATTCCATTTGGCATGATAGGTGCTGTAGTCGGGCATTGGATTATGGGCATGGATTTAACCATTATGAGCTTGCTTGGTATGCTCGCCCTAACTGGGGTGGTAGTAAATGACTCCCTTGTACTAGTTGATTTTATCAATAAAAAGCGTAGTGAAGGCGGCAAATTACTAGATGCAGTTAAAATTGCCGGTGCATCGCGTTTTCGCCCTGTAATGCTAACAAGTTTAACGACCTTTATTGGCTTAATGCCGTTATTATTTGAAAAAGCGACTCAGGCGCAGTTTTTAATACCTATGGCGGTAAGTCTAGGGTTTGGGATTATTTTTGCGACCTTTATTACTTTATTGTTAGTACCAATAAACTACATGATGATGGAGCGCTTTCAAGGTTGGTTTAAGTAAATAAGCGTAAGCATTTAAAATTTAGCTGTAAGTAAGAAATTGCTTGCAGCTTTTTTTTGCCAAAAATTATAAAAATAATGTACGAAGGTATAGCAAAAAAATGAATAAGTAATAAGAGGGAGTATAAAAAGTAAGAAGGTGTTCCCCAAGATACGGTACCCGGTTTCAGTCCTGAAACCAGAAGGTTTCAGGGCGGAAATCTGCGGTTTACCGTAGGCTTCTCGGTACATGCCGAGCTTGCACAATAGTAGACGAACAGAAATCCTGGTATAAAATTTATCGGCTCAGGGACTTAACCAAGCTCCGGTACCCCAGGGAACAATTTAAGTATATAAGACATAATCCAATCCTTAAACCCTAAACGTAAAAAATTAAACCGTTCGCTTAGTTTTCCCGCATCTTTAACTCGTCATTTACTTTATCGCATGGTTTTTGAGCTTGATCATACAATTAATTGGAGTTGCTTTTTATCGAGTGGTAGCATTGCCTTAACTTGCAAAGCGAAGATTCGATTATGAACGATTTACCCGATTACGAAAAAGCTCAACTGCTTTTAGAAAAAAACGAAATATTTGTATCACCTGCCGAAGCGCATGGTGTAATTAGTGGTTTACTTGCGTGTGGTTTAACCATTGACGACAAAGAATACTTAGGCCTTTTGAGCGATGTGTTTAACGATGGTGAATCATTTAGTAACGATTTAAAGCAGTTTTTTGGCACTATTTATAAGCAAGTAGTTGCGAGCTTTAATGATGACGAATTTCAGTTTGATTTATTTTTACCAAACGATGACGAAACACTCATCGATCAGGCTAATGGCCTCGTATCATGGGTAGCAGGGTTTATGCTTGGTTTTGGCTTAAAGCAAAAAGATTACGGTAAGTTATCAAGCGATGTTAAAGAGGTTATTACTGACTTTAGCGAAATCACTCGCCTAGATACCACTTTTGAAGAAACCGAAGAAGACAGCCAAGCGCTGCACGAAGTGATTGAATATGTGCGCGTATCAGCACTACTTTGTTTTGCAGAGCTTGGTAAAGAGCAAAACACGCAAAGTACTAAAAAAACACTTCATTAGTTTAAAAAGTTAAACGGGTTGGTTAATAATGGTTGAAGTACAAAAGTCAGAATTTAAAGCACGCCGTGAGCGTTTACTTGCGCAAATGGATAAAAATAGCGTTGCTATTATTCCCGCTGCGAGCGAAGTGACGCGTAGCCGCGATACCGAATATGCATTTAGACAAGATAGCGACTTTTTCTATTTAACAGGCTTTAACGAACCCGACGCTGTACTTGTACTATGTAACAACAGCGATGCACCCAGTACTTTATTTTGCCTAGATAAAGACAAGCTTGCAGAAATTTGGCATGGCCGCAGAGTTGGCTTTGATAAAGCTAAAAGTGACTACTTGTTTGATGAAGCTTACCCGTTAAGTGAATTAAACGATAAGCTACTCGATATACTAAATGAAAAAGATGCGATTTATTTTGCACAAGGTGCTTATCCTTCATTTGATACCAAAGTGTTTACGTTACTAGGTACACTTAGAAGTGGTGCGCGAAAAGGCCTCAAAGCACCGAGTACTTTAAAAGAAATACGCGGCCTTATTCATGAAATGCGTTTGTTTAAATCGCCAAGCGAAGTAAATGTTATGCGAGAAGGCTGTGAAATTAGTGCGCGAGGGCATATGCGCGCTATGCGTTTTTCACACCCCGGAGCTACTGAATTTCAGCTAGAGGCTGAGCTGCATCATCATTATGCCATGAATGGTGCGCCGCACCCGGCGTACGGCACAATTGTTGGTAGTGGCGACAACGCCAATATTTTACATTACACGCAAAATAGCGACGTATTAAAAAATGGCGACCTGGTACTTATAGATTCCGGTTGTGAACTACAAGGTTACGCCGCCGATATTACCCGTACTTTTCCAGTAAATGGACAATTTAGCGAAGAGCAAGCCGCGCTTTACAATATTGTACTTAAAGCGCAAGAAGTTGCTTTTGATGAAGTAAAACCAGGTGGTTACATGTCGCATGCTAATAAACTAGCAATGGAAGTAATGACCCAAGGTTTACTTGATTTAGGTATTTTAACCGGCGACTTTGATGAGCTAATGGCAAAAGGGGCATGTAAAGAATATTACATGCACGGGCTTGGGCATTGGCTTGGTTTAGATGTACATGATGTTGGCGATTACAAAGTAAATAACGTTGAGCGTGCATTTGAGCCCGGTATGGTACTCACCATAGAGCCTGGGCTTTATATCAGCGAAGACTCAAGCGCACCGCAAAAATACAAAGGCATTGGTATTCGTATTGAAGATAACTTGCTAGTTACCGAAACAGGCCATGAAAACTTGACCCTAAGCGTGCCTAAAAAAATTAGCGATATAGAAGCACTTATGCAAAGTGCTAAAAACGTATAAAGCTCGGAGAGTAAAGTGGCTAAGCAGTTTGATGTAGTTGTTATTGGCGGTGGTTTAGCGGGAGCAAGCTGCGCGTTAAGTGTGGCTAAAACTAATCCCGCGTTAAATATTGCCGTTGTAGAAGCTAATCAAGTTACCGGCGACTACCACCCAAGCTTTGACGACAGAAGCATTGCACTTGCTCAGCAATCGGTAGAGTATTTACAAAGCCTCAATTTATTTGAACAAAATGCCCCTTACACCGCCGTAATCAAAAAAGTGAGCGTGTCTGATAGAGGCCACTTTGGTAAAGCGCACATTAATTGCGACGAATTTGCTAAACCTTCACTTGGTTACGTAGTAGAAGTTAACCCTTTTGGCCGAGCGCTCCACCTGCGTTTAACGCAATCAAATATTACGCTTTTGTGCCCCGATAGCGTAATTGCCATTGAGCAAACCCTGCACAGCAATACACTTACCCTGCAAAGCGGCGAGCAATTAAGCGCAGCGCTATTGGTTATTGCTGATGGTGCACAATCACCCACACGTAATTTACTTGAGCTTGGCTTTAATACCCAGCCTTATGAACAAGGCGCAATTATTGCCAATGTAGAAGTAGCTGGTGGGCATAATAATCATGCCTTTGAGCGTTTTACACAAAGCGGGCCTATGGCGTTATTACCCATGAGCAATAACCGTTATTCGTTGGTGTGGTGTATGAGCCAAGATCAGGTTGAACAGCACATGGCACTTAATGAACAAGACTTTATAAGTGCCCTACAAAGTGCGTTTGGTTATCGCGGTGGTCAATTTACTAAAGTAGGCATGCGCACGAGTTACCCGCTCGTTTACGGGCAAGTCGAGTCTTTGACTGCGCACCGTACAGTGGTTATTGGTAATGCCGCACATGCTATTCATCCTATTGCAGGGCAAGGTTTTAATTTAGGCCTTCGCGACGTGCAAGTACTAAGTAATTTAATAGCAAACAGCCAACACGGTTTAGGCAGCTATGCGTTTACACGTGAATATTCTAAAAAGCGCAGTGATGATATAAAAACCGTAATGAGCTTAACCGATGCACTTGTTAGGCTTTTTTCAAACTCATCGCGAGTGCTCGCATTGGGGCGCAGTATTGGGTTGTTTTCGATGGATTTATTTCCCGCATTAAAAGCGCCATTAGCCAAACAGTTAATGGGGCAAGTTAAACAAGGTAGGCGTTTATGAAGCAAGCACAGGTTTGTATTGTAGGTGGTGGCTGCGTAGGGCTAACACTAGCACTTGGATTGGCAAAAGCCGATATAAGCGTCGTTGTACTCGACGGCGCACCAACACAAGCGTTGCCAACTGACGAATATGGTTTGCGCGTAAGTGCGCTAAGCATTGCAAGTCAAACCTTGCTTGAGCAATTAAATGTATGGCCAGAAATTATCGCACAGCGAGCGTGCGCTTATACGCATATGGATGTACGCGATGCCGACAGTTTTGGCAAAATAGCGTTTGATAACAAACAACTTGAGCTTGAGCATTTAGGCCATATTGTTGAAAACGACATTATCCGCTACGCGCTCATAAAAGAGTTGGAACAACAAAGTAGTGCCACGTTAATGTTCGATACACAGTATCAGCAAATACATCAAAGCGAATCAGATGTATTTATAACGCTTAAAAGCGGCGAGCCAATTATTGCAAAACTGCTGGTGGCCGCTGATGGGGCAAACTCAGCTATTCGCAAACAATTTAATATGGCGCTTAGCTTTAAAGATTACGATCACCATGCGCTAGTCGCAACCGTAAAAACCAAAGAGCCGCACGCAAATACCGCACGCCAAGTGTTTTTACCAACCGGGCCGCTGGCATTTTTACCTCTGAGCGATGCAAATACCCATTCAATAGTATGGTCTACTAGCCCCAACCACTGCGATGAGCTGCTTGCAATGGACGACAGTGCCTTTAATAAAGCTGTTATGGCTGCAATAGATGGCCAATGCGGGCTATGTGAAGTGCAAAGTGCGCGCGCAGCTTTCCCACTTAAAATGCGCTACGCTCAGCAATGGGTTTCAGGCAAAGTGGTACTCATTGGCGATGCTGCACATACAATCCATCCACTTGCAGGGCTTGGTATGAACTTAGGCCTAAAAGACGCCGCTTATTTAATTGAGCTTTTAACAAGTAATAATAAAGAATTTGCAAGCACGCGCACACTTCGCGATTACGAACGTACCCGTAAGCTCGATGCTACGGTTAAACCTTTTAACCAGCGTCCTACTAACCGTTTTTTTCTGTTTCCTCGCGTTAAATCC
>NZ_JACJDN010000630.1:0-2274 GCF_014163565.1 Pseudoalteromonas sp. SR45-5
CTTTAATTAATCAAATATATTTATAATTGCCAGTTTACAGATAGGGCGTAGTTACGAGGTGCACCGTAGTAACCTTGTGCCCAGTACAGGCTGTGCAAATATTTTTCACCGGTGGTGTTATTTACGTTGAAAGTGACTCCTACGTTATCTGTAATTTCGTAAGTGGCCATTAAATCAAGTAACCCGTATGCATCTTGGTGAGTAGTGACGCTTGCAATACCATTTGCATCTTCGACTTGAACTCGGCTAGTTGAATCCTGCCAGCGATAGTTTGCACCAAATGATAAACCATCAACTAAAGGTACTTGGTAGGTTGCGGCCACTTTAAGTTGGTTTTCAGGTGTGTAATCTTTAACTAAATCATCACCATCAATATTTAGGTTACTAAAACTTACACTTGCGCTTAAATCATCGGTTATTCGACCACTTAGTTCAACTTCAAAGCCGTTGCTGTTAATACCATCTGCTGCATAATAACGCGTATCACTAGGTAGTGAGTCGGGTAAAGCTATGGCAAGCCCTTCCTGCTTTGCATCGAAGTAAGCAAAAGTTACGAAAATTTGGTCATCAAGTAACTGTGCTTTTATACCAACTTCACTACTTTTACCTATTACGGGAGCTAATTGGTTGGCATTAATATCAAGCTCTTTTTGCGGTACAAATGTTTCTGTGTAGCTTGCATAAGCTGATAGAGACTCGTTAAAGTCGTACACCGTGCCAATATAAGGAATAACTTCAGAGTCGCTTCTTGTTTGCTCAACACCGTAAGCACTCCCTTTAGTTTTCCAATCTGTATAACGCACACCAGCGAGCACACTTAAAGGCTCACTTAATCTAATGCGAGTAGATATGTAAGCTGATTTTTGCTCGTTAGTAATATCACTACCATTTAAGCCATCAGCAAGTGTTGCCTCTGGTACTACACCATCCCACGTTTTAAGTGATGGCATAGCTGGAAAACCATTGCCTGTAGTGTAATCGTAAAGAGACTGCTCGTTGTAATCCATTTTAGCTTGGCTAACACCAAATGATAGGTCGTGCTCTTGGCCAAATAAATCAAACTTACCACTGGCATATAAATCAAATAAGTCATGCTTATCTTCGTAATCATAACGGCTAGCATAACCTGTTAAACCAAGTTCAGTATCTTTATCAGGGGTGCCGTATACGTAGAACAACTCTGAGTCTTGTTCGTTTTCGATGTGAGCATAACGTGCTCTAGCTACCCATGTTGCCGATAAGTTTTGTTCAAGTGTTACATATACTTGCTCAGCACTGTTATCCCAGTAAGACCAGTCAGCAGCAGTGCTGGTTGATTCGTCGTAATCGGTTGCTGTTCCGTCTGTATAATAAAGAGGTAGTGCACCCCACAGCGGGCTATCTGCGTCTTTTTGTTGGTTAACGTAGTTAACACTTAATAGTGTGCTGTCCGTTAATTTACCTTCGTAGGCTAAGTAAATAATTGTTTTATCTGTTTCGTAACGATCTAAGTATGAATCAGCTTTTTGTTTTGTAAATACAGCGCGTACAGCGTGGTCTTCATTTATTGGCGTAGATACATCTAAATCTAAACGTTTTTTATTCCATGAGCCATAAGATGCTGATGCATTTGCCTGTGTTGTATAAGTTGGCTTTTTTAAAACCATGTTTACAGTTGCAGAAGGATTACCGGCGCCAGTCATTAAACCATTAGCACCGCGAACTATCTCTACACGGTCATAAATTGATGTATCAAGACTGCCTTGAATAGAGCCTGAGCTTTGTGGGATCCCTAAGCCATCAACTTGAAAGTTCGTAATTTCAAAACCACGGGCCTTAAAGTAAGTACGATCTGTTTCTATTTGCTCTACTGTTACGCCTGGCGTGCTTTCAAGTACTGAGTTTATGTCGTCTAGTGAAAAGTCGTCCATTAGTGCGCGTGAAACTACCGAGATTGATTGTGGTGTTTCTTTAATTGTTAAACCTAGTTTGGTAGCCGATTGCGCTTCTTCAGTAATGTAGTTTTTATGATGCTGACCATATACCGCAATTTTTTCGAGAGGTTCAGATTTTACATTTGCCTCATCAGCAAGTGCATAACCAGATAAAATTAAAGAAGTAGCAAAGCTTAGTTTAGATAAACGCAAAACTTGAGGGGACGACATAAGTTTTTCCAGTTAGTTCAAAAGAAGTGCGTAACTTAATCTAAATGATATCGATTTGCAATTGTGTTTAGTGTTTTTATCAATAATAATTCTATTTTTTTGGATTTTAGCGCCACATATAAAGATTTTA
>NZ_JACJDN010000631.1:0-2260 GCF_014163565.1 Pseudoalteromonas sp. SR45-5
GAGCACTGTGGTGATTCACCTCAAAAGATTTGTTTGTCTGATTAATATCAATAACAATCGATAAGTTAAATATTCGTAACAATAAAAATGATTCACTGCTGCTTTAATTCAATCAGTGATACTCAGGAGTAAGTAATGAAAAAGAGTTTAATTGCCGCAGCATTATCTGCCACATTTATTACCGGTTGTTCAGAGCCGCAAACAACAAAAATAGACGAGCAACAACCTAAAGTAACTACAGCAACAGTGACAGAAAAAGCAGAGTTAGGTAGTTTTGGTGTTGATCTAACAGCTCGTAACGAAGCCGTGAAACCAGGCGATGACTTTTTTATGTATGCCAGCGGCACGTGGTATGACAACTACGAAATGCCTGCAGATAAAACCCGCTATGGTGCATTTTCTGGATTAGCTGAGCGAAGCGAAGACGATGTTAAAGCTATTATTGAAGAAATAGCCGCACGTAAAGATTTAAACGCAGAAGAAAAACTCGTTGCTGATTTTTACAATGCCTATATGGATACCGAAACACTTAATAAACTAGGTGTAGCGCCAATCAAGCCATTGTTAAGTGAAATTAGTGATATATCGTCAACTGAGGATTTAGCTGAGATGTTTGGTAAGTCTTGGTTAACCGGTAATAAAGCCCCTTTTGGCGGCGGGATGTGGTTTAATCGCCTAGACCCTAACAAATATGAAATGTCACTAGGTGCTGGTGGTTTAGGTTTACCAGATCGTTCTTACTACCTTGAAGATGCTGAGCGCTTTGTTAAAACCCGTACAGCTTATGTTGCCCACATTGCTGACATGCTTGAGTTTGCAGGAGTCGAAAATACCGCTGAGCGCGCTCAAGCAATTGTTGATCTTGAAACCAAAATTGCACAAGGTCATTGGCCTCGTGAAAAGCGCCGTAATCGCGACTTAACCCTAAACCAAGTTGAACGTGCCGATTTAAGCACTGCTTATCCTGGCTTTAACTGGGATTTATATTTTGCGCAAACAGGTTATAAAGTACCTCAGTTAAATGTATCTCAGCCTGAGCCAATAAAAGCGATGATTGAGCTAATCAATCAAGAAGATATTGCAGTATGGAAAGACTACCTAACGTATCACGCTATTAGCGGTAACGCAGGTTTACTATCAGAGGACATATTTAATACTAACTTTGCTTTTTTTGGTAAAGAACTAAACGGACAGCAAGAGCCTCGCCCTCGTTGGAAACGTGCAATAAGTGAAATGTCGGGCACAAGTTCGCTTGGTTTTGCTATTGGTAAGATATACGTAGCGCGTTACTTCCCTGAGTCGTCAAAACAACAAATGTCTGAGCTGGTTGAAAACCTACGTACAGCTCTTGGTGAACGTATTGATAACCTAGAGTGGATGGGCGATGAAACTAAAGTAAATGCGCGCGCTAAACTGGCTGCATTTGTACCAAAAATTGGTTATCCCGATGTTTGGCAGTCTTATGATGGTTTAAGCATTACTAAAAACGATTTAATCGGTAATGTGAAAAACATGCGTGAATTTTTTCATGCAGAAAGTGTTGAAAAAGAGCTACAAAAAACAGACCGTAACCGCTGGGGCATGACGCCACAACGCGTAAACGCTTACTACAATAGCTCGTTTAATGAAATTGTATTTCCGGCTGCGATATTACAACCGCCGTTTTTCGATCCAAATGCCGATCCGGCTGTAAACTATGGCGGTATTGGCGCTGTAATTGGTCATGAAATGGGTCATGGGTTTGACGATCAAGGTTCAAAATCTGACGAAAACGGTGTGCAACGTAACTGGTGGACTGATGCTGACCGCGCTGCATTTGACAAAAAAGCCGATCAACTGGCTGCGCAGTACAGTAAATACGAGCCAATCGAAGGTAATTTTGTTAATGGTCGAAATAGCCTTGGCGAAAACATTGGTGATGTAGGTGGGCTATCAATGGCTTATCACGCGTACAAGCTCAGTTTAAATGGTAAAGAAGCGCCTGTTATTGACGGCGTTACTGGCGATCAGCGTTTCTTCCTTGCGTGGGCACAAGTATGGAAAGAAAAACGTACTGAGCAAAGCATGCTTAACCAACTGCGTGGTGGCACACATGCCCCAGGTCGCTTTAGAGCACAAGCGCCGCGTAACCATGATGCATGGTACAAAGCGTTTGATGTAAAACCAGGCGATGCGTTATACCTTCCTGAAGATGAGCGTGTACGTATTTGGTAAGTAACACTTACTTTTTATTACTTAGTAAGGCAACCTGTTATACAGG
>NZ_JACJDN010000632.1:0-2251 GCF_014163565.1 Pseudoalteromonas sp. SR45-5
TGTCATAAATTAACACGCAACTAATTAGTAATATTCTCTAGATGGCGTTAGAATACCCTTAATTCAAGCCATATTCAGCAAAATTTGTATAAACATGACATTATCAAACAAACAAAAGCAGTTTTTAAAAGGTCAGGCACATAGCCTCAAGCCTGTAGTTTTACTAGGTTCTAACGGTTTAACCGAAGGCGTAGTAGTCGAAATTCAAAGTGCATTAGAAATTCACGAATTAATCAAAGTTAAAGTTCCAACTGATGATCGTGAAACAAAAGCACTTATTTTTGAAGCAATCGTACGTGAAACTGGTGCGACTAAGCTACAAACGATAGGTCACACTATTGTGCTTTATCGTCAAAGTGTTGAGAAAAAAATACATTTACCACGTAACTAATTAATCCTATTTAAAGGATTTAGTACGTTTAAATTAAAAAACCAGCTTAATGCTGGTTTTTTGTTATATAACACTTTTTAATTTAAAAGCTCATTGTATGGTGCGTTACATCATAATCAGTGCCATTACTTCTGGGCTTATTATGCAATATAAAATACTGAGTAAATTGTGTCTCACTCATAGCTGGCACTTTTTCATTGGAGAGTAGTTCAGCCAGTTGCGGCGTCGTATTACTGTGCCCAATAACAACAACTACACCCTTTAGTTTGAGTAACTCATTTTTTAAATCACCTAGCTCACCTGCGTTATACACATTTAATTTGGTATTAAAATGTGCCTGCAAAGGTGCGGCTGTCTGCAACGTGCGTTTATAGTTGCTGCTAAAAAGATGTATATTTTGATGTTCTTTAAACAAAGTAACTAAATTATTTGCACGTGCCTTCCCCTCTTCTGAGAGCGCTGGGTTTTTCCCCGTTAACTTTTCGCTATGACGAAACAAATATACCTCGTCAGGTGCGGCAAATGCCAAACTACAATTAAATGACAAGGCTAAAAAAGTGATTGCTAATATTATTTTATTCATATTTTTTTACCTCGTTTGTATTCTAATAGCCTGTCGATAAATTCAGTTGTTAATTCATTTATTACGCCGGTTTCAGCATTAACGATTAAACTAAAACCAACATTTAATTGGGGAAACACAACCACATCGCTTCTATATCCTTGCACCCAGCCACTATGATAGTAAAGCGTTTCATCAGCGTAATTATAAACCCGCCAACCTAGTCCGTAATAAGCCTCATTAAGGTGTTTTTTCCACACCCTGCGATGCATTTCTTTTTTTGTATGTGTATAAGGACGCGTTTGCTTTGCTAGAGTATCCAATGACAAAACATCAGGGTATTGCCCTAGCTGGGCTTTTAACCAAATGGCCATGTCATTTGCGCTTGCGTTTACACCCGCTGCAGGTCCCACTTTATAATAATTTTTTTTAAGCTTAGCGCTATACCAACGTTTTGTACCGCGCACGTGTGGTAATGCGTAATTTTCATCCTGAACCATAGATTCAAAACCTAAGCTGGCATCACTCATTTTTAAAGGCGCAAAAATAGTTTCTCGTAACCACTGCGCGTAACTTTTACCACTGCTTTGTAATATCACATTACCTATAAGGCTAAACATAACATTTTGATAACCGTAACATTCGCCTGGTTTGCAAATAGGTTTAACACTAAGTAATTTTTCAACAATACTGGGGTAATCCATACGAGACTCTATCAAATTATCGTACGCATTAGGCACTAACCCACTTGCATGACTTAGAAGGTGAAATACCTTTAAATCATCTTGATAAACAGTCCCTTTGAACTCAGTTATGTAATCGCTAACAGCTTTATCTAATTTAAGTAAACCCTCATTGGCTAATTTAGCTGATAACGAGCCTGCAAATGTTTTAGAAACAGACGCGAGCCTAAACCGGGTATGCTTATTTACTTTTTGTCCATTTCGGGTTTTAGTTACACCCATGGTGTGGATGTAGTCTGAGTTGTTTGTACTTACAATCGAAAGTGCAGCGCCTGGTATACCTTTATTTTTCAGTTTTTTTTGCGCATAACGGCCGTACTTTTTTACAAATGCATCCCAATCAGGATCTGCTTTTGCTGCAAAACTCACAGAGCTAAACAACAAACACAAAGCAGGTAGGCTATACAATAAAGATTTGAGATACTTCATTTTTATAAATTTTATCTTTTTAACTACATCTATGTAGATAATATCATGAAGTTTTGTTTGGACTAACGTACAATACGACGATTATTTGGTTTTTAGTGAGTGTTTAGTACTTATGCGTTTTTTAGT
>NZ_JACJDN010000633.1:0-2248 GCF_014163565.1 Pseudoalteromonas sp. SR45-5
CGCAGACTTTAAAACCTAAGTAACTCTTATGGATCCAAAACAATTAAAAATAGCTGTAAATACAACGATGCCTTTTGGGAAATATGCTGGGCGCCCTTTATTACTACTACCAGAACCTTATTTGGTGTGGTTCAAACAGCAGGGATTTCCTAACTCGAAACTTGGTAGCCAACTAGCGATGATGTATGAGGTTAAACTAAATGGCCTTGAGCAAATGTTAATGCCATTACTTGAAAAAAATAAAAAATAATTGAGAACTTTTTTAAATACTTGCGGTCTTTTATATTGCTACTTGTTGATTTTGGTTTTTAACCGCAAAAAAAGCGCCTTAGGCGCTTTTTTTATGTCTTAAATTTAAGAGGTAAATATACAATAAATTTAGCACCACCTAAGCTTGAGCTTTCTGCTTTACACTCTCCTTGGTGCCACGACACAATTTTAGCAACTATAGCAAGCCCTAAACCAAAGCCACCAGTGTCCTTGCCTCTACTTTTATCTAATCGAGTAAAAGGCTTAAATACGTTTTCTCGCTCAACGGGGTCAATCCCTTCACCATCATCTTCAACAATCAATACGATGTGAGTTGCCTCTTGTAGCAATGAAATTTTGACTTGTTGATGAGTGTATTTGAGCGCATTGCCAATTAAATTTTGAAATACTCGCGCCATAAAGTGGCTATCACAGTAGTAATTTAAATGCTCAGGGAGGTTTATAGAGAGCGTTGTTCTAGCTTCAAAATTTAGCTTTTCAACAGTGGTTTTTACCAGCCCAGCTAAATCGCAGTTTATTGGCTGTAAACTTGGTTGTTGAGAGTCTAATCGCGCGTATTCAAGCATTTCAGAAACTAGTGACTCAAGCTCACTAATATCTGTTTGCATGTTTGTTAGGTATTTTTCGCCTTTTTCGTCAAGCATTTGTTCTTGTAGCATGACTATTGCAAACTTTAAACGTGCTAGTGGTGTTCTAAACTCATGCGACACCGATGAGGTAAGTTCTTGCTGCGCACTAAGTAAAAACTCAATACGTTGCTGCATTACCTTTAATGTATCAGTTATAGGTAAAAAGAAAGACTTAGAAGAGTCATTTAGTTGAAAGTCTTGCAAACCCTCTACCGCTTCACACGCTTTACGTAGCTTTGCAAAGTCACGCCAGAGTAAAAAGCTCCATAGCCCAACTGGTATACCTACAATAATAAGTAGTAATAAATACGGCCAAACAGAAGATAATTGCTGCGTTAATACGCCTACCGGTCCTACTTGAAGTAATGAATCATTACCGAGATCTACATACCAAACAATGCGTTGTTGCTTATCATACAAATATAAGTAGTGGTTTTGATTTAGCTGCGATTGTTGTTTTTGAGGAAGTATTAAATCACATCGTTCAATCACTTTACTTTCAAAGTTATGCTTTAGTTTTTTAAGACCATTTGGGGTTTGTGAAAGCAACCACAGTGATTGCCCAAACTCATCGTCTAAGAAGACCTGCTGCTGCGACTCTTCATAGGGCCACAGCTGCTCAATAACACCACTTACAACAAATAATGAAACAATGATATATAAGTATAAGCTGGTAAACAGTTTTCCCATTACAGCCGATTAACCTTAAATAGTTCTAAAGATCCCATGCATCAGAAACAAATAAATAGCCTTGTCCCCATACGGTTTTTATACGATACGGCTTATCACTATTATCGCCTAATTTTTTACGAATTCGTGATACGCGTACATCCACAGTTCTATCAAGTCCGTCGTATTGACGGCCAATCATATGTTGGTGCACATGTTCTCTGCTTAGTACTTCACCCGCATTTGACGCTAATAGCCATAGTAGTTCAAACTCGTGCGAAGTTAATACAATCTCTGAATCACTTAGTTTTACAATACGGCTTGTTTTATCGATGACTAAATCACCAAACTGCAGTTCTTCACTAGACTTTACTATTGGTTGCCCACGTCGTAGTAATGCATTGATCCGCGCTAGTAATACACGTGGCTCTGCTGGTTTTATTACATAATCATCAGCACCAAGTTCTAAACCAAGCACTTGGTCGAAGTCTTCACCTTTAGCAGTCAACATTAAAATTGGTAGAGTAAATTTATCTCTTACTTGGCGGCAAACGCTAAAGCCATCTTTACCTGGCAGCATAACGTCTAGAATCATTAAATCGGGTGTATTGTTTTCTAGGTAATTAAACACTTCGTCACCACGCTCTAACACTTCGACTTCAAGGCCATTATGTTCAAGG
>NZ_JACJDN010000634.1:0-2231 GCF_014163565.1 Pseudoalteromonas sp. SR45-5
GCTTATTACCGTTAAAAATAACCTTAATAAACAAATTAAAGGCCTAATTACGGGTATCGAAAAAGAGCTTAATAGGGTTACAAGAACCGTTGGGGCTCTTGAAAATGATTTAAATAATATTAGAGCGCGCTACCAAGATATTACCCGTAAAGAAACTCAATATAACCAGCTAAAACGTGAAGTAGAAACTAACCGCAATATATTTAATACGTTTTTATCACGCTCTAAAGAAACCGAAGTAACAAGCGATTTTACCTCTGCCGCAGCACGCTTTACCGACCGAGCTTATGCACCAAATAACCCTAGTAAACCTAACAAAAAGCTTATTGTTGTGCTTGCGTTTGTAGCGAGTTTTATTTTTGCAATAGTTATGAGCTTTATTTTTGATGCCCTTAACGATACCGTTAAAACTAAACCAGACGTAGAAAGCAAGTTAGCCCAGCGAATGCTTGGCTTATTACCACAGGTAAGTTTACCTAAAAAAAGTGTGTTGCCTATGCATGCATATCTTGACGAAACGTATAGGCGCTTTGCTGAGTCAGTACGAACATTTCGTACCAGCTTACTTTTAACTCAGCTTGATAAACAGCATAAAATTATTGCTGTTACCTCAACATCGCCAGGTGAAGGTAAAACAACAACATCTTCTAATTTAGCTATATCGTTAGCTCAAATGGGTAAAGTACTGCTAATTGATGGTGACTTACGTAAGCCAGCTATTGCTAAGCGATTTGAAATACCGGTTTATCATCCTGGTTTAACAAATTTAATAGTGGGTACAGAAGAGCTAAGTGAGTGTGTTCACATTGATGAAAAGTCAGGTGTGGTAATAATGCCAAGTGGGCAAATACCAAGTAACCCACTTGAGTTATTATCAAACATTAAGTTTACACAGTTGATTGAACACCTTAAAACTCAGTACGACCATATAATTATTGATACACCACCAACACAAGCTGTGAGTGATGCATTAGTAATAGCACAAAGTGCTGATTCGGTTATATATGTTGTAAAATCAGACGTTACACGTATTAAACCAATTAAAGCAGGACTTGAGCGGTTATTCGAAGTAAAAGCCCATGTAGCCGGTGTGGTGCTTAATCAGGTGGATATGAGTAAGTCTAACGATGAGCATAGCTATGGTTACTACGACTACCACGATTACTCTAAAAAACCTGAACCAGAAAATACTTAAATGGCATATAAATTGTGATTGATATACATTCACACATTTTGCCAGGTATTGATGATGGCGCTAAAGATTTAAACGAGTCTTTAGCGCTTTTAAAAATGGCGCAAAGCGACGGTATAACGCATATTGTTGCAACCCCACATATACATTTAGGTCGGTATAATAATTCGGCTCCCCAACTTTTTAATGATTTAGCCCAATTAAAAGCAGCTTGCTTAGCTCAAAATATTAATATAAATATTGCAGTAGCTGCAGAGGCTCGTCTAGATGTTGAGTTAATGCCGCTTGTATTAACTAATAAACTACCGTTTATTGGCAAAAAAAATGGCTTTAATTATTTATTGTTAGAACTACCTCATTCACATGTGCCTCAGGGGTACGACAAATTTATTACTTGGCTTGCTAAACAAAATATAAAAGTGGTTATTCCGCATCCAGAGCGAAATCGTGATATTCAGTCAAATCTATTTTACATTGAAAAACTAACACAGTTAGGGTGTGAGTTTCAGTTAACCGCGTCTAGTATTGAAGGCTTATGGGGAGAGAAAGCTCAGTACATTAGTGAACACATGCTTAAAGCTGATTTAGTGAGTTACATTGCATCTGACGCGCATTCGGTAAAGCGCAGGCCACCTATTTTAAGTAAGGCAAAAAAACGAGTAACCGACATGCTTGGTGAAAGTAAGTCGCATGCACTATTTGTAACAAACCCTAAGTGTTTAACTGAGGTATTGTTTAATGTTTAATCGGCTGGCTTTTAAACGGTTACAACTTGCGCTGTTGGCAATAGTTACACTCATTATTTGTTATTTTAGTGTGCAAAGTATGCGCGCTAATGCTTGGTATTTTAGCTCACTAAATACAGTGCAAGAACTCAGTAACACCTCACCCGTTGATGCACCAGAGGCTTATAATAATGAGCTCAACAAAGCCCAAAATGCTATTAAGTTAGCCCTAGACTTTGAGCCTGAACATGCCCATTATTTGCATTTTTTAGCGTATATTAAGCTGCTTACTTTAGCTAACACCGATCAAGCTC
>NZ_JACJDN010000635.1:0-2227 GCF_014163565.1 Pseudoalteromonas sp. SR45-5
ATTCAATACTCCCCCGTTTTTATTTAGCGTACAGATTATTTAAGATCGAACCTGTCTGCGTTCATTACTTTTACCCATGCATTTACAAAGTCATGTACAAAACGTTCTTTATTATCGTCTTGTGCATAAAATTCACTTAGGGCACGTAAAATAGAGTTTGAACCAAACACTAAATCTACGCGTGTGGCAGTCCATTTAATGGTGCCTGTTTTGCGTTCAACAATATTATATATACCTGGCTCTAGTGGCTTCCAGTTGTTAGCCATGTCGGTTAGGTTTACAAAAAAGTCGGTAGATAGCGTGCCTACATTATCAGTAAATACACCATGTTTAGTGCCTGCGTAGTTTGTGCCTAGTACACGCATGCCGCCCATAAGTGCAGTCATTTCTGGTGCTGTTAAGCCCATTAATTGGCTGCGCTCTAACAATAGCTCTTCTGAGGATACGCTAAAGTCATTTTTAAGGTAGTTTCTAAATCCATCATGAACAGGCTCAAGCGGATCGAACGATTCTGCATCAGTCATTTCGTCTGTTGCGTCTCCTCGTCCTGGTGCAAATGATACTGTTACATCAACACCGGCTTGTTTTGCCGCTTGTTCAACAGCCGCTGTACCACCTAAAACGATTAAATCGGCCATGCTTACTGGTTTAGATAAACCCGCTTGTACTTTTTCAAGGGCACTAAGCACACTTGCTAAGCGCTCTGGCTCATTACCTTGCCAATCTTTTTGTGGTGCTAGACGAATACGTGCGCCATTTGCGCCACCGCGTTTATCAGAACCACGATACGTACGCGCACTATCCCACGCTGTATTTATTAAATCACTCGCGCTTACACCGCAATCAAGTAGTTGTGCTTTTAAGCTTGTGATTTCATCGTCTGATAATGTGTAATCAACTGCAGGAATAGGATCTTGCCAAATTAGGTCTTCACTTGGTACATCTTTACCTAAGTAACATGCTTTAGGACCTAAATCGCGGTGAGTTAGCTTAAACCATGCGCGTGCAAATACATCAGAGAAGTATTCAAAGTCGTTATAAAAACGCTCAATAATTTTACGGTACGCAGGGTCCACTTTCATGGCCATATCGGCATCGGTCATCATTGGGTTTAAACGAATTGATGGATCTTCTACGTCTACTGGTTTGTCTTCTTCTTTAATATTTACAGGCTCCCACTGATGAGCGCCAGCTGGGCTTTTAGTGAGTTCCCATTCGTAATTTAAAAGTAAGTGGCAGTATCCGTTATCCCATGTAGTTGGGTGTGTGGTCCATGCGCCTTCAAGGCCTGAAGTTACAGTATGACGACCAAAGCCGCCTTCTTTGGTGCTGTTCCAACCTAAACCTTGCTCGTGTACGTCTGCTGCTTCTGGCTCTGGACCTAAGTGCTCTGCTTTACCATTACCGTGAGTTTTACCCACTGTATGGCCGCCCACTGTTAGCGCTGCGGTTTCTTCATCGTCCATCGCCATGCGAGCAAATGTTTCACGTACGTGATCTGCCGTTTTTTGTGGATCTGGTATACCATTAACACCTTCAGGGTTAACGTAAATTAGGCCCATTTGTACTGCGGCTAATGGGTTTTCCATGGTGTCTGGTTTTTCTACATTGTCGTAGCGTTCATCACTTGGTGCTAACCATTCTTTTTCTGCACCCCAGTAAATATCTTTTTCTGGATGCCAAATGTCTTCACGGCCGCCCGCAAAACCATAAATTTTAAGACCCATTGATTCGTATGCCATGTTACCTGCAAGAATAAATAAATCGGCCCATGAAAGTTTGTTACCGTATTTTTTCTTAAGTGGCCATAAAAGTCTGCGTGCTTTATCTAAGCTTGCGTTATCTGGCCATGAATTTAAAGGCGAGAAACGTTGGTTACCGGTACTTGCGCCGCCACGACCATCAGATAAACGGTAGGTACCCGCTGAGTGCCATGCCATACGAATCATTAAACCACCGTAATGGCCCCAATCGGCAGGCCACCAATCTTGGCTGTCGGTCATAAAGGTTTTTAAGTCGGCTTTTACTTCGTCTAAATCTAGAGATTTAAATTCTTCTGCGTAGTTAAAATTAGTGCCGTATGGATTTGATTTAGTATCGTGTTGATGAAGAATGTCTAAGTTGAGTGTGTTTGGCCACCAATCGGTGTTTACTTTAGAAACAACTGAATTACTACCGTGCATAACAGGGCATTTACCCGCTGTTGGCTTGCTCATTGTGAAATCCT
>NZ_JACJDN010000636.1:0-2225 GCF_014163565.1 Pseudoalteromonas sp. SR45-5
TCTTTTGAAGGCGAATCCTTTTATGGCTTAACTCAGTTTGGGCTAGACGTGGGTGAAATACCCTGTGTTATTTTTGCGACGGAATCAGCTCGAAAGCGAACAGATATTTCAAATAATATGATATATATAAAAGCTTCAGGTTATGGACCTTTGTTCAGTTTACACTTATCGGATTCAAAAAAGCATTCCCCCGTTGTAGAAACCAGCTTATCTTACAAAAGACACAAAGAAATTAAAATTTTGGCAAACAGTTTCGGTGACTTTTTTTATGATGAAATAAAAGCTGCAATTGAAGATTTGTAATTAGAAATTATCGTAAGTTGTAGCTTGGAACATTTCTAGCCTATAACTCTATGATGTTTATTATATACCCTGATTTTAAAAGGGTTTTTAGACGCAATTATAAAGCTAGGAATTACATGCCTATTACAATAACCACAGGCACAATTGATGATGTAACCGCAGTAAGTGAATATATCCCTGAACTGCTAACAAGCATTGATAGTGACACTTTACGTAACCGTTTAGAAAACAAAAAAACATTGATATTAGTAGCACATAAAGAAGATACATTAGTTGGTTTTAAAATTGGCTATGAGCTATCTAATACACAATTTTATAGTTGGCTTGGTGGAGTGCATTTTAACTATCGTAGATTAGGTATTGCTAAAAAATTACTTGTCCAACAAGAAAAGTGGGCTTATGAACAAGGCTTTACCAATATACACGTTAAATCGATGAACCAGTTTCCTCAAATGCTAACTATGCTAATCACTAATGGTTATCACGTTTGTGGCTACGTTGATAAACAAAGTACAGAGCAAAGCAAAATTAAGTTTGTAAAACATTTAACAAAATAAAATAGGGCACTTTATTCATCGTTATTTAACTAAGTGCCATGTAGAGTTTAAATAACTACTGCGGGCAATTACTTATATAAAAAATAACGCACATAAAGGAGTGACTATGTTTTTTGATGATATGCAGGGATTATTACGTGTACTTACAATAGGTGTACTGGGTTATATCGCACTGGTGTTTTGGTTGCGTATATCGGGTAAACGTACGCTTTCAAAGTGGAACGTGTTCGACTTTATAGTCACTATAGCGCTGGGCTCTATATTGGCGTCTGTTATTATTTCAAAAAGCGTCCCTTTAGCTGAGGGCATACTTGCCTTTGTAGTATTAATAGGGCTGCAATATGTTATTACATGGCTTAGTGTGCGCTCGTCAAAATTTGCAGCGCTCATAAAAGCAGAGCCTACGCTGTTACTGAGTGATGGTGAATACTGCACGGCTGCACTTAAATCGCAGCGAGTAACAAAGTCAGAAATTCGCGCCGCTATTCGTGGTGCGGGAATATTAGCTATAGAAGATGTAGCCGCAGTAGTGCTAGAAACCGATGGTAGTTTTAGCGTACTTAAGCAAAATAACTGCGGGTTAAAAACCGCGTTAAGTGATGTAAGCGGGCGTTAAATTAATACGCTAATAGTTATATTAACTAAGGCAGGTATATTACCTGCCTTATTTTGTATTAAGCTTATTTTTATTTAGCGTGCTGCTCTAATAAACTAAAGGTAGGTAAGCGCCATTTAAAGCGTATTGATGCAATACGTATTAAGTATCCTGCAACCAAGCTCACAATAATGCTGATGTTGTCGTCAATATTGTAATGGTGCAATGCTAGGTATAAGCACGCTACAATTAACGATACGCTGGCATATAGCTCATTGTGTAATACTAACGGTGCTTGGCGACATATTAAATCGCGCAGTAACCCACCAAATACGCCAGTAACAACCGCTGCCACTACACAAATACCGTAATGTAATCCCATATTAAGCCCCACTTGGCAGCCAATAATACTAAAGGCAGCTAAACCAAGGGCGTCTAAGCGCATAAATATGCCTTTAAATTTAACCACCCATTTAGCCAGCCACGTAGTGACAATACCGGCAATACAGGTAATTAATAAATACTCTGGGTGTTGTACCCACGTAAGCGGGTAATTGCCTAGTAATATATCTCTTACGCTACCACCGCCAATTGCCGTGGCGCTGGCTACTAGCACTACGCCAAACCAATCCATTTTCATTCGTCCTGCGCTAAGTGCGCCGGTCATGGCTTCTGCGGTAATACCAATAATATAAACAATCGTTAATAGCATGAGATAATCACTTAAAATACGTGCGTAAAAATAAGGTGTGGATTGTATAGATAAATTA
>NZ_JACJDN010000637.1:0-2218 GCF_014163565.1 Pseudoalteromonas sp. SR45-5
TACGAAAACGCTAATCAGGAGTCACTAGAAGATAAACCCGATGAGCTTAAGCAAGAAGAAATTCAAGAGCTTGCTATGAATAAGGCAGATAAGCGAAAAGTGCCGAGGTTTGAGGAAAAGTTATAGCTATTAGGCAGTGTAGGTCGGATAAGCGAAGCGCCATCCGACACAGT
The DNA here is from genome assembly GCF_014163565.1 of Pseudoalteromonas sp. SR45-5. NCBI lineage: Bacteria > Pseudomonadati > Pseudomonadota > Gammaproteobacteria > Alteromonadales > Pseudoalteromonadaceae > Pseudoalteromonas > Pseudoalteromonas sp. SR45-5. The sequence goes on from NZ_JACJDN010000637.1 coordinate 174, forward strand.
AAAATACCTTGCCAGTTATAATCATTATTTATGTTGTCGAGTGGCAGGAGAGTGCCAATTGCAAACAGTGGTAACGTCACAAAAACCGAGCGTAGCTTAGCGTGGTATTGTTAGCAAAGCGAACTACGCAGCGGAGTCCGGTTGATTGTTTTGTTAGTAGCCAATTTAGCAGGGAAATGAGAGCAAGACATTACGTACTGCATCGACGTTCCCTTTTTCGATTTCTTTATACGGGATAAGGTTTCCCATAGCTGGTATTTTACTTCTAAGCCATTTCAGAGATGCGCCCTTATTATGAAAATATACAACCTTTGCAATATCTTCTTTACCGAAGCAGACAGCAATTAGCTCTGAAGCAAACTCACACTCCTCAAAGTTCTTATCGCAGAGGCCTACAAAATGCTTCCATTGTGAATCATTCATAGCTATTGCCTATTTACGCTTAACATATGGGGATTTTAGGAGCGCTTTTTCAGCGAGTAAAGTTCCCACCATGATGTTTTTGTTAGGTTTATGTTGACGCAACTATTTTGCGTAAACGCTTTTTAATTAATAGCTGCTCACAATAAAGAGAAATAAAGCTACCAACCAGGAAAGATGCTAGCAGTAACACCCAGTATAATGGCGACTGAATTCCTGAAGCCAAAAGAAACAAATTAAATGGTATAACGAAAAGTAAAAAGCCTAATACTTTTAAAAATTCCCTCAACAGTTGACTACTAGATTTTGCTTCACTGATATATGAGTGGACTGTTTCCTCTGAAGTATCTCCCAATTTAGGAAATGTCTTTTTTAACCAGTTTGAATAATTCAATTTTCTATCCTTAGTTGATTAGTAAACCTAACGCCGCAATCACGCGCTTGTCGCGTGTATTGCTTTGTTAAGTTTGATTTCCATTGGCTGATAGGCCAAACCTGCCGACTCTCCTGCTTCGCCTTTGCACTCAAACCCGTACTTCTCATAGGCGGAAACTGAAGATAATGATGCACTGACGGTGACAATCTCAACCTTCGCGTCATTCAGAGCTGATGAAAGCAACTTCCTCCCAATTCCTTTTTTTTGATGTTCAGGTCTAATAAAAAGCATTGCAACATGACGACCTTCCTTTAGTTCGATCACGCCATCAATTTTTCCATTGTTTTCAGAAACCAGCATCAAGTTGTCTCCCTTCATCCTGTCAAGAAAAGCATTACTCACCGCAATTTTCGAAAAGGTTGAAATCCCTTCCTCCGACAATGTGTCTGCAACAGATCGCAAAAAAGAAGCCATACAAGTCGCGCTTACATCTTCAATATCTTTCTCTTCCATTGTTCTGACAATCACCGAAACCTCCCAAAAAACTTAAGGCCTCAAACACCAGCTTGGTGAAGTTGGCGGCTTTCCAAGTACGCGTGCCTTGACTTGTTAGTCTTCATTCCACTCCCTTACTTTATCTATGAAAGTTGGAATATTTATATTTAATGACTCTAATTCACCAGTTTCATGATCGAAGAAGTGCACAACTTCAAAGTTTTCCTCTGGCTTAGCTATGAATAGATTTCCAGAACCATCTTGTGCGAAGTTAAGGTATTTTTCAGTTCCAGGCCAAGGCCTTTGATACCGTTCTTCATTTAGCGGCTCCCAATTAGCAATGCATATGTAAAGCAAGTCATTGCCTTCATCATCATCTTCTTCTTCGTCGACGATGATATTTTCTAGCTCAAATACTTCGCCTGATTCATACAATTCTTTTAGGCATGAAGGAACGGGTTTCCCCAGATATGACTCAATATAATCAAAGTCAAAGTTCTTAATCTTCTCATCCAGATTTTTGGATAGTGTCATATTTTCCCCTTGAGACTAACAGTTTAACAGTGCTCTCATCGCGCATATTTCTGCCGACGCTACGCTCATTTCTCTGCATGATATAGTTTTAGCAAATAACCTAAGGTATTACTATCACTAAGTTTTCTAAAACTTTAAAGTAAAGTTAAATAGAAGAATATGCGCGCAGCTCATTTTCATGAATATGTGCGCAAAGAGCACTTTGACCAATCAATTAACT
>NZ_JACJDN010000638.1:0-2216 GCF_014163565.1 Pseudoalteromonas sp. SR45-5
GAACTCAGGATGTTTAAACATACTCTAGCGTGTGCTGTAATTGTAGCGCTTAGCGGCTGTTCAGAGCCAACTAATACGGTAACTCAAGAAGAAGTAAAAGCACCTATGAAGCAAGTTAACGCAGTTATATACCCAGAAACAAAAAAAGGCGATGTAGTAGATACCTACTTTGAAGAAGCGGTTAGTGACCCATATCGTTGGCTTGAAGATGACATGAGCAGCGAAACTGCCGATTGGGTTAAAACGCAAAATAATTTAACGTTTTCTTATTTAGAACAAATTCCTTATCGCGATAAGTTAAAGCAGCGCCTTGAAAAACTAATGAACTACGAAAAAATAGGCCCTCCTTTTACTGAAGGCGATTACACCTATTTTTATAAAAACGATGGTCTGCAAAATCAATATGTTTTGTACCGCAGTAAAGATGGTGGCGACGTTGAAGTATTTTTAGATCCAAACAAGTTTAGTGAAGATGGTACGACGTCTATGTCGGGTTTATCGTTTTCAAAAGATGGGTCATTACTCGCGTATCAAATATCTGAAGGCGGCAGCGATTGGCGCAAAATTATAGTTATTGATGCACATACTAAAGAGCAAGTTGAAGAAGCGCTTGTTGACGTTAAATTTAGTGGCATTGATTGGTTAGGTAACGAGGGCTTTTATTATTCAAGTTACGAAAAACCTAAAGGCAGTGAGCTGTCGGCTAAAACAGATCAGCATAAAGCGTATTACCATAAGCTAGGTACTGCACAATCTGCAGATAGTGTTGTATTTGGTGAAACTGATGAACAAAAGCATCGCTATGTAGGCGCTGATGTAACTCATGACGGCCGCTACTTACTTATTTCAGCTAGTACGTCTACTTCAGGCAATAAGCTGTTTATAAAGGACTTAACAAATAAAAACAGTGAGTTTGTAACGGTTGTAGGAAATACTGATTCAGATACATCAGTTATTGATAACGAAGGCAGCAAGCTGTTTTTAGTTACTAACCTTAATGCACCAAACAAAAAAGTAGTGACGGTTGATGCTAGTAACCCAAGCCCTGAAAATTGGGTTGATTTAATTCCTGAAACCAAAAACGTACTAAATCTTACAAAAGGCGGCGATACCTTTTTTGCCAACTACATGGTTGACGCGATTTCGCAGGTAAAACAGTACAACAAAAAAGGCGAGCTAATTCGCGAAATTACATTGCCAGGCGTGGGTACAGCACGTGGTTTTGGCGGTAAAAAAGATCAAACAACGCTTTATTATTCGTTCACTAACTACAAAACACCAGGTACTACTTATACGTTTGATGTAGCTACGGGTGAATCGGGTGTTTATCGTAAGTCGGCTATTGATTTTAATAGTGATGATTACACGTCTGAGCAAGTGTTTTACACATCAAAAGACGGCACTAAAATACCGATGGTAATTACCTATAAAACAGGCATTAAGCTTGATGGATCAAACCCTACAATTTTATACGGTTACGGTGGTTTTAATATTAGTTTAACGCCAAGCTTCAGCCCCGTTAATGCAGTATGGCTTGAGCAAGGTGGCGTATACGCCGTCGCTAATATTCGCGGTGGTGGTGAGTACGGTAAAGACTGGCACAATGCAGGCACTAAATTGCAAAAGCAAAATGTGTTTGACGATTTTATTGCCGCAGCTGAGTATTTAAAAGATAAAAAGTACACGTCTAAAAAGCGCTTAGCACTTCGCGGTGGCTCTAACGGTGGTTTGTTAGTTGGCGCAGTAATGACGCAGCGCCCAGACCTATTCCAAGTTGCTCTACCTGCAGTAGGTGTACTTGATATGCTGCGCTACCATACATTTACTGCCGGCGCTGGCTGGGCATACGACTACGGCACCAGTGAGCAAAGCAAAGAAATGTTTGAATACATTAAAGGTTACTCACCACTTCATAATGTAAAAGCAGGTGTTGAGTATCCAGCGACTATGATCACAACTGGCGATCATGATGACCGAGTTGTTCCTTCGCATTCGTTTAAGTTTGCCGCTGAGCTTCAAGCAAAGCAAACGGGTAATAATCCAATGCTTATTCGCATAGAAACCAATGCTGGGCATGGTGCAGGTACACCAACGAGTAAAACAATTGAGCAGTACGCTGATATATTTGGTTTTACGTTATACAACATGGGCGTAGAGTCGTTATAAAAGCGCTTTAACAAAATAGCTAACTTTAATAGCTGAGCAAAAAGGCCGAG
>NZ_JACJDN010000639.1:0-2215 GCF_014163565.1 Pseudoalteromonas sp. SR45-5
CCACCCCAATCATAGGAATAAGTAACATTTTAGGATCTTGAATAAACATAAAGCTTGCAAGACCTAACGCGCCCAGCAATAAATTAAAGCAATGCGCTCCTTTTAATCCCATTTTTTTAACTAAAAACGGAATACACATAGCGGCAATTGCGGCAAATCCATTGTAAGCGGCAAATAAAATACCCACCCAGTCAGCACCATCGTTAAATGCTTTAGAGGTTGCATCGCTACTACCATAATGAAAGCTTGTTACTGCAGCGGTGGTATAAATCCACATAGCAAATAAAGTAAACCAGCTAAAAAACTGCACCCAGGCAAGCTGCTTCATAGCCTCTGGCATAGTAAATACATCTTGTACTACTTGGTAAAAACCACCTTGGGTTTTATTCGCACTTTTAAGCGCCGCTGCAATCCACTGCACAATACCAAACGCTAATAAACCACCAGCTAATAGGTATAATTCTTTTTCAAGCGATAAGCCCATGACTAATGCAAGGGTTGCTAAACCCAGCACTACAAAAATAATGGCGCCTTTATTAAAGTTAATATCAACCAGTTTGCTTGTAGTAGGTTGAGCGCTTTGCTTTTCAAAAGCCGCTAATTGCTCTGGGCTATACTCTTTTGTACGTGCTACGGTCCAAAGCACGGCAACAAGTAACACCACCCCGCCCCAATAAAATGAGTATTTAACAGACTCTGGAATTTGCCCTGGGGCTGCGGTATTACTTACATCAAACCAGTTGGTCATCATCCATGGTAATGCTGAGGCTAGTACCGCACCAATACCAATAAAAAAGCTTTGTAACCCGTAACCTGTAGCCCGTTGTTTTTCTGGCAAGTTATCCCCAACAAGTGCTCTAAACGGTTCCATGGTTACGTTGATTGACGCATCCATTATCCATAACATACCAGCGGCAATCCAAAGCGTTGGTGAATGCGGCATAATAAATAGTGAAAGCGTTGTTAACACTGCGCCTATAAAAAAGAACGGACGGCGGCGACCAAAGCGCCCCCACGTTTTATCGCTCCAGTAACCAATAATAGGCTGTACGATTAAGCCAGTAAGCGGTGCTGCAACCCATAAAATGGGAATATCATCAACTTGTGCGCCTAATGTTTGAAATATTCGGCTCACATTGCCGTTTTGTAGTGCAAAGCCAAATTGAATACCTAAAAAACCAAAGCACATATTCCATATTTGCCAAAAACTCAGGTTTGGTTTGTTGCTGTCATAATTATTATTTTGATTATTCATGATTAGCCTTATTAGTTAAAACTGCGCTGCTAAATGCATCAAGTGTGAGGTTAAATGTAGCGCCTTGCGGGTGAGCTTTAAGCTGGGTGGTGTGATTTTCAAGTAAATCATTTAATAGCGTATTTTCACTCATTGCTCCTAATTGTGCTTTTGATAAATTAACCGTAATTGTTTGAGGTTGTTCACTAAAGTTACTTAATACGTACAACGTTTGTTGGCCAAGTTTGCGCGTAAAACCTACAACTCGCTCACTTCCTGTAACGCTAAGCTCAGTCATTTCACCGCCTACCACAGCAGGTAAACTATTTAGTGACATAACCGCTTTGTAGTAATCACGAAGTGCTACTTGCTCTTGTGTTAAATTAGCACCGTCAAACTTGCCATTATTCATCCATGCTTGGTGCGCTGGCACGCCAATGTAGTCAAAAATACTGGTGCGAGTAGGTGTTCCAAAACCTGCGTTTTCTGAACCATCTTCCCCCACATCTTGGCCAAAATATAATAAAGTAGGTGCGCGACTAATTAAGCTAGAAACTACCATTGCTGGTTTTCCCCAGCGTGCATCACCTGCAAAATCAAGGCTCGCGATGCGTTGTTCATCGTGATTTTCTAAAAAATGCAGCATGTGCGCTTCAATATCAGTAACTTGGCTTTGGGCTGCAAAAATAGTATTAGCAGCTTGCTTACCCTGCATAATGGCTTTTAGTGTGTCATAAAAGCCTACTTTGTCGTAAAGGTAGTCCATTTTACCTTGGTGAATATATGCACGGTACATTAGCGGGTTATACACTTCGGCTAACAAAAAGGCGTCGCTTTTTTGCATTTTTATCGACGAATTTAAAAAACTCCAAAACTCTACTGGCACCATTTCGGCCATGTCGTATCTAAAGCCATCAACGCCTTTATCGAGCCAAAAAAGTGCTATGTCTCTAAATTTGTACCAGCTGTTAGGAAGTTCTT
>NZ_JACJDN010000063.1:0-10696 GCF_014163565.1 Pseudoalteromonas sp. SR45-5
AGCTCATCAAAAGTTGCTTTGATGTAGTCAACAACCGAATTTACAGAAAAAGGAAATTCTTCAAGGTTAATGTTTCCAGACTCAATTTTTGAAAAATCTAAAATATCGTTAATAACTACAAGGAGTTGATCTGAAGAATATTTAATTTTATTTAAATAATGCTCATATTCCCCAGGCAAACCTTTTTCTAGCAAAATGTTGGTTAAGCCAATAATCCCACTCATAGGCGTTCTAATTTCATGACTCATATTTGCTAAAAATTCAGACTTAGCGGATGTCAGCTTTTCGGCCTCATCTTTGGCTTGCAACAGTTCTTCAGTACGCTGATCAACGCGAGACTCTAATCTTTGCTTTTCTTCATCAAGCTCTTTTAAAAGTTGGATGCGGCGTTGATTTAAAAACAATACGAAAACTAAAAAGCTGCTAAGAATACAGATAATTACAGTAGCGCTGTAAATCAATGTTTTATTTTGCTCAAAATAGGTTGGCTCGTAATAAGATATAATCGACTTTTCTGGCAAGCTTTGTGAAGCTATATCGAACTTGTTTAATTGACGCCAATCGTAAGCATAAACACTTAGTTCTTCACCACTGATTGCACTTAGGCTTTTATTTTCATTGTATAAAATTATCGAATCGGCAATACGTGCGCCTATTTTTTCACCCGACAACACATACCCACCAACAACACCTGAACCTAATAGTACCTCCCAATAACTAAAAACGGGCGCTGAACTTGCTTCAGCTAATCGCTCTACTAGCTGATAAGGGCTAAGAGATTTATTATCGTAATACCTGAAAATGGGTGTAAACAATATAATTGAATCATCTGGCGCATTTTTTATTCTAGTGAGTAGCTCTGGCATTGAAAGATCAAACCACTTTTCTACGTCTAAATACGAAAAGTCACGGTTAATAACCGAAAATAGCCCTCGATAAAAGCTCATCCCAATATCATTTTTTGTATCTAATATAACGATTAATTTTTTAGGCTTCATTAAATTAACAGCGCTTGCTGTTGCTTGCGCGTAGTCTAATTTAGCTTGGATCACTGCTCCATTGGTGCTTTCAGGTAAACTAAATTGAGCGCCTGGTTCTAAATATATTCTTGGAGCATTTATAAAAAAATCATCTAATTGCGATAAAAGTACAGCTGCAGAAGGCGACTGAGTAACAATGATATCTATGTGCTTATTTTTATATTTTTGCTTAAGGTAGTCCTTCATTAACTGTTTTTGATTTGCTTCATCAAAGCGGTTTACATCCATATTTTCAACGAAGAGTTCATAACTAAAAGAACGTTCTATAAGTTTTTTACGCAGTCCAGAATCAACACTTTTGTGCCAAGGCATATCTTGGTTTGTTGAATTTATAAATAAAACATGAGTAACATTTGAAGAAGATTGAGCGTTTGAAATTGGACTCAAAAATAGAAAAACAAGAAATAAAAATAAGATATTAGTTTTCATGTTTCTCATTGTGTAATTAAGGTAAAAGTCTTTTAATGGTAAGTGTTAACGATATATATATCAATTAAAGATAATGTAAATTTCACCATAATTTAACATGCTTACTAATACTATTTTATTTTATTGCTTAATGACGATATTCATTGATAGTTCTTGGGTGCCCTCACTAAACAACCCGTATAAAAAAGCCCCGTATGAACGGGGCTTTTCTATAATAAATCTTTACACTGTAAAAGTTGGAAAACTAGAACGGGATATCATCGTCAAAATCAATGGTCGGTTCCATTGGGTTTGATGCACCACCTTGCGGGGCGTTTTGCGGTTTAGGAGCGAAGCCACCTTGCTGTTGTGGGGCACTTTTTTGCTGTGGTGCATAACCACCTTGCGGCTGATATTGATTACTTTGCTGCTGTGGTGCTGGAGCCGGTTTTGGTTGTGCTGCTGGTGCGGCTTGTTGCTGTGGATTATAGCCACCTTGCTGTGCGCCTTGACCTTGGTTATTTTGACCGTAACCACCGCTTTGTTGAGCACTTTGCGCTTGATTACCTTGGTAACCTCCACCTTGTGATTGATTACCTTGGTAACCACCACTTTGTTGATCGCCACCACGTGCGCCTAACATTTGCATTTGACCAGTAAAGCCATCTACAACTATTTCTGTAGTGTACTTTTCTTGGCCTTGTTGATCGGTCCACTTACGTGTTTGAAGTTTACCTTCAACATAAATTTGTGAACCTTTACGACAATATTCACCAACAATTTCAGCTAACTTGCCAAAAAATACAACACGGTGCCACTCAGTTTTATCAACCATTTGGCCAGTGTTCTTATCTTTATAGCTATCCGAAGTTGCTAGGGTAATATTTGCTACACCGTTGCCGTTAGGCATATAACGAACTTCAGGATCTTGCCCTAAATTACCAACCAAAATTACTTTGTTCACACCGCGTGCCATGGAACCATCTCCTATAAATGTTAGATTAAACCAGCGACTTTACGCGCTTGGTCTAGGTCAAATTCTTTATCATTAATCTTTAAATAGCTGCGACTTTCATCGCGAACTACAGTTGCTTCTATTACACCTGGTAAAGCAACTAACTGAGAAGCAAGTACTTGAGCATGCTCTTCAGAATCTAATTTGGTCATTAAACTAATAACTTTACTTTTGGGTGGGACTTGCATTTTCCACGCAATAATAAGCCATATTAACCCAACAAGTGCCGCTGCCGCAAACACAGCTTGCGTCGTTGTAGTTTGTGCTACATAGCCACCTAACATACCGCCTAAAAAGGCGCCTAAAAACTGACTAGATGAGTAGCCTCCCATTGCTGAACCTTTTTGGCTTGCAGGTGCTATTCGCGATACAAGCGCAGGCATAGTGGCTTCTAAAAAGTTAAACGCCACAAAATAAAGCAGCATACACACAGCAATGCCTACTACACTATTAACCCATACCGACATTGCTAACATACTAATAGTTAACAAGGCTACCGAGCCAATAAATGCTTGTTTTTCTTTCTCTTTTTTAATGGCCACAATCATTATTGGTACCATTAATAAAAATGCTAAAAATAGCACTGGAATATACAAATACCAGTGATGGTCAGCAACCAAGCCATCTTTAATTAATTGACTCGGCAGTACCACAAAAATTGTGGTTAGCGTTAAATGCAATAACAATACACCTGCATTTAATCGTGCTAACTGAGGGTGTTTAATTAATTTTTTAATGTCGCTGAAGCTTGCTAATGTATCGCCTTTGGGCGCTTTATTTACCGCCTTTGGCACTAGCATGGTCACTATAAATATACCAAAGACAGCTAAAATAGCAGTCAACCAAAATACACCTGCAATACCCCACGAAGCGGCGACAATTGGCCCAAGTAACATAGCAAAGGCAAAGCTCATTCCTATGCTCATACCAATAACGGCCATTACTTTTGGTCGTTGCTCATCGCGGCTTAAATCTGAAGCAAACGCGAGTAGCGCACTGGCTATTGCGCCCATACCTTGTAAAGCACGGCCTACGGTAACCATTTGGATAGAGTCAGCTAATGCAGCAACTACAGAGCCAATAGCAAATACAACTAAGCCACCAACAATAACCTTTTTACGACCAATCTTATCGGATAATCGACCCATAGGTATTTGTAGTACAGCTTGCGTTAAACCATACGCACCAATGGCAAAACCAATCCAAATAGGCGAAAAACCTTCAAGCGATTGTCCATAAATAGCCAATACAGGCATCAGCATAAACAAGCCGAGCATTCTAAATGCAAACACACTCGCCAGTGATACAGCGGCGCGTTTTTCTCGTGAATTAAGTGAAGATGCGGTCATTATCTGCGTGATCTTACTCTATGAAAAATTGAGGTTGGGATTCTACCATAAGCTTGGCAATAATTAATCGCCTATAAGTAAGGATTTTTCATTGATCAAGGATTAATATTGCTTCGTATTATGCGATACTGAGTAAATAATTTTGGTAACAAACGAGATAGCATGGAAAACATTGAAGTCCGAGGCGCCCGAACGCACAATTTAAAAGACATCAGCCTAACCATCCCACGTGATAAATTAATAGTTATTACGGGTCTATCTGGTTCGGGGAAGTCATCACTTGCATTTGATACGCTTTATGCAGAAGGACAACGCCGATATGTTGAATCACTCTCTGCGTACGCAAGACAATTTTTATCGCTCATGGAAAAGCCTGATGTGGATCACATCGAAGGCCTCTCTCCTGCCATTTCTATTGAGCAAAAGTCAACGTCTCATAACCCGCGTTCAACCGTAGGTACTATTACCGAAATTTACGATTATTTACGACTTATGTTTGCCCGCGTCGGCGAACCACGATGTCCTACACATGATTTACCACTTGCTGCGCAAACCGTTAGCCAAATGGTAGATACTGTTTTGGCTCTACCTGAGGGCAGTAAATTAATGCTGCTTGCGCCAATAGTAAAAGAGCGTAAAGGTGAGCATGTTAAGTTATTAGAACAGCTATCTAGCCAAGGTTATATTCGCGCCCGTATAGACGGTGAAGTATGTGACTTGTCTGATCCACCAACACTTGAGCTTCATAAAAAACATACAATAGAAGTTGTTGTAGACAGATTTAAAGTAAAAGATGGCTTACAACAACGCTTAGCAGAATCGTTCGAAACTGCACTTGAAATGTCTAATGGTGTTGCACATGTAGCATACATGGACGATAGCAGCGCTGAAGAAATTCTATTTTCAGCAAATTTTGCCTGCCCTACTTGTGGCTATGCAATGACTGAACTTGAGCCGCGTTTGTTTTCGTTTAATAACCCAGCTGGTGCTTGTCAAACCTGTGATGGCTTAGGTATACGTCAATATTTTGATCCTAATCGCGTAGTGCATAACCCAGAGTTAAGCCTTGCTGGCGGTGCAATTAAAGGCTGGGATAAACGCAGCTTTTATTACTATCAAATGCTGCAAGCGGTTGCAGATCATTACAATTTTGATTTAGACGTGCCTTATCAAGATTTAGACAGCGACTCGAAAAAAATTATTTTAGATGGCTCTGGTAGCACTAAGATTGCGTTTAATTACCGTAACGACCGTGGCGATTTAATTACGCGTAACCATGAGTTTGAAGGCGTTTTAAACAACATGAATCGCCGCTACCGCGAGACCGAGTCAAACTCTGTACGCGAAGAACTTGCTAAATACCAAACAAGCCAAGCGTGTCCTAGCTGTCATGGCTCGCGCTTACGCGAAGAATCTCGAAATGTATTTATTGGACAAACCAACTTACCTGCAATCACATGCATGAGTATTGGTGAAGCCATGGAATTTTTTGAAGGTTTAGAGTTAACCGGACAAAAAGGCCAAATAGCTGAAAAAATATTAAAAGAAATTCGCGACCGCTTATCGTTTTTAATTAACGTTGGCCTAAATTATTTATCACTTGAACGTAGCGCCGATACATTATCAGGTGGTGAGGCTCAACGTATCCGCTTAGCCAGTCAAATTGGTGCCGGTCTTGTAGGTGTAATGTACGTACTAGATGAGCCATCTATTGGATTACATCAACGCGATAACGACCGTTTATTACAAACATTGGTCCATTTGCGCGACTTAGGTAACACCGTTATTGTGGTAGAGCACGATGAAGATGCTATTCGTGCTGCAGATCATATTATTGATATTGGCCCAGGTGCGGGTGTTCATGGTGGGCATATTATTGCTCAAGGTACGCGCGACGATATTTTAGCAAGCAAAGAGTCTGTTACGGGCCAATTTTTATCAGGCGTACGTAAAATAGAAATACCAAAAGAGCGTCACCCAACGAACGACAAATGGCTAGAGCTATTTGGCGCAACGGGTAATAACCTTAAAAATGTGGATTTAAAAATCCCATTTGGTTTAATGACCTGTGTGACAGGTGTATCGGGCTCAGGTAAATCAACGCTAATAAACGATACTTTATTTAAACTTGCTCATACAGAGCTAAATGGCGCAACCACTGCCGAAGCGGCACCGTATAAATCAATTAGCGGTTTAGATCATTTTGATAAAGTGATCGATATTGATCAAAGCCCAATTGGTCGTACTCCTCGTTCAAATCCGGCAACCTACACAGGTATATTTACCGGTATTCGTGAGTTATTTGCAGGCACACAAGAAGCGCGCTCACGTGGCTACAAAGTAGGTCGCTTTAGCTTTAACGTTAAAGGCGGACGCTGTGAAGCGTGCCAAGGTGACGGCTTAATTAAAGTTGAAATGCACTTTTTACCTGATGTGTATGTACCGTGTGATGTATGTAAGAGCAAACGCTATAACCGCGAAACGCTCGAAGTCCAATACAAAGGTAAAAACATACACCAAGTACTTGAGATGACTGTTGAAGACGCGCATGAGTATTTTGACAAAATACCGGCTATTGCCCGCAAGCTTAAAACCTTAATGGACGTTGGTTTATCGTATGTCCGCTTAGGTCAAGCCGCTACCACGCTTTCAGGTGGTGAGGCGCAACGTGTAAAACTAGCACGCGAGCTATCAAAGCGTGATACTGGTAAAACACTCTACATATTAGATGAGCCTACAACAGGCTTACACTTTGCTGATATTGAACAGCTGCTTGTTGTATTACATCGCCTGCGCGATCACGGTAACACCATTGTGGTTATTGAGCACAACCTCGATGTTATTAAAACAGCAGATTGGGTTATTGATTTAGGACCTGAAGGCGGAGCTGGCGGCGGTGAAATACTCATTGCAGGTACACCAGAAGAAGTGGCCGAATGTGAGCGTTCACATACTGGGCATTACTTAAAACCTCTATTAAATAAATAGAGGTTCAGTTGTGACAAATTAATCGGCTTTGAGGTTATTTAACTGTCGAGATTACACTTAATTAAAAATGGCGAGAAGATTCACTTCTCGCTATTTTTTGGCTCTAATTTTTCTTTTATCAACATAACAATCGAAAATGTTATTAAAGAAAGCAACACACTGCTGCAAATTTAACCTTGAAAGATCAACAGACCCTAGTTATTCCAACTTATCTGTATTATTTGCATGTCTTTATATTTTGATTCTGTAAAGAAAATTTGATTGTTATCACTAATAAAAAATGCGATGGGTTTAAAATCCACGTGCACATCTTTTACTGTCTTATCTTCTAAATTAAGCCGAGCAACTCTTGAAATCGCATCAGAGTAGTAAAGGTAATTACCATTAATAGCAAAAAGTTGTGCTTGTCGCGCGTCTTTGGGTAATTCCCAACTCTGTTTATTTGATAGTTTAATTAACTGATTATTAGTAATTGCATAATTAGTACCGTCAGCGCCTGAAATTAATTTGTTGGCTTTAATATCCTCTAATATAGTTGTGTCTCGCGTTAATAAATTAAACTGAGCAAATAGGTTTTCTGAACCACTTCGCTCTAAATAAATTATACTTTCATTATCTTTAGACCATACATAGTTTAGTATTTGTCGCCCTTTAAACTCAGCTATGGTATAGAGTTTGTTCGACATAACGTCAAAAAATGCAATATCGCTATTAACTCTTAATAAAACACGATCCTGCTTACTCGATACTCTTAGCCCGCCAATAGCAAAGGTAGATTTCCCTTCATAAGTAAAGTTACTAAGTTGCTTTGTAAGTCCATTTTGAGATAACCACAACTGACTGCTGCCAGAGCGCTCGGATACAAAAATATGCGCTGGTCCTTTCTCATTAATGACTTCTACAATGTGGTAGTCGTCTTCATCACTTTTGTAGAGTGCTTCATACTCAGGAACATCGCTAAAAAGATTAGTCGCTTTAATTAACGAAAATGCTTGTGTTTTATTTGCTGAGTAAAAGAGGCTATTAGCAGATTGAACTGCAATATAATAAGGTGAAATTGCTGGGGTAACCGTTAGTGTGCGTTTAATAATATTATTTTCATCAAACACAATGGTTGAAAGGTCAGAGGCTTCAAAAACAATCACGCCTTTATCGTCTGCAAGCCAGTCAAACGCGAAGCTAATTATGCTTTTCTTTGCTTTAAATAATCGCTTGGTTTCATGGGTCTCAAAGTTATAGCTAAATACAGAAAAAGGCTTACCCTTTTGACTAAGTATATATGCTATTTTATTACCTGAAGAAGATAAGCGCGGCATTATTACGCCATACATTACACCTGGTGGTGGAATAACAATGGACTCTTTTTGTAACTCTAAATCAAATTTATATAAACCTGAGCCATCTTGCTCATTTTTATATTCAGTGTAATAAATATATTCACTATTTTCGTCTACTTGTGCGTAGCCGGTGTATCTAAGGTCACACTTTTTAATTAATGTAGCCTCACCAACAATAGGAAACTGGCTTAAATCAACCAGTACCATTTCGCACTGCTGTTGTTTTAAGTTTGTAGCTTGTATAAGCACTGCGTGCTGATTTAACTGCCACGATAAAATAGATACTTGAAAGCCAGGATAGGTAATTTCAACCTCCCTTTGATCAGATAGTCGCTTTACAAATGCATGCATTACGTCATTTTCAGGTTCAACATTTGTATAAGCTAAATATTGTTTATCTGAGGAGATCTCAGGGTGAACCTCACTGCCTATATTCCATGTGCTTGCTACCTTATTAACCGTGATCTGTTTAATCTTTTCACTAGAAGGTGCATTAATAAAAAACAACCCAAACCATATTAAAAAGCACAGGCAAATAATGACGAGTAAAGAATAAATCAAAAAATTTTTACTATTCTTTTTTTGAACTGGTTGAGAAGTAGTTGCAGTAGCTATCTCTTCATTTTTGGCAGAAATACCCGGTGAGTCAGGCAAAATGTTTACAGGCTCTTTCAAAACGTTTGCTTGCGTTAAACGCTCAGGTATTACTGTTAGGCTATATCCTTTACGGTAATGCGTTTTTAAAAGCGGCGCTTTTTCAATTGGGTGGGCAAGCTGCTTTCTTAACTCTGAGATTGCACGGTTAATCGCATTATCATCAACAAAGCTCTGTTGCCACACACTCTCAATAAGCTCTTGGCGGGAAACAATTTGTTGAGGCTTGTCTATAAAGTGAAGTAATAGCTTTACTAAAAGTGGATCTAATTCCCTTTCTAAATGGTTTGAAGTAATCACACAGCGATTACTAATAAATTGCCAAGGTCCGATTTGATAATTCATAGTTTTTACGTATTTTTATTTTTATGAACCGTATCACATCTACACTTTCTTTTATAGAAAAAGCATTTTAAACCTTATATTAGCATTATAAGGTTTAAGGCTAACCCTCTAAATTAAAAAAATTATTTAATTTAAAAACCTTATCTATTAATTGCTCATAACTAGATAAGCGACTCTCAATAAATTCAGCGATATTCTTTAAACCGTCATCAACAAGCAGCTTAGTAAAAAATCATTTGTGATTCTAAATTGGCTGCAATTAAAAATATAAAAGGTTTAATTATGAATAGCACAATGAAAAAAGTACTACCGGCTTTACTACTAGCAACTGCTTTTAATACAACTTCAGTTATTGCAGCTGACGCTAAACAACACACCGTTCAAAGTAATTTTAATCAATGCATAATTGGTGAAAGCGTAGAGGCGATTAACCCAGTTAATAAAAAGCAGCAAGAAACAAACAACATAGACGCCACTGAGTCTTTAAAAAGTAATGTTGATACACAAACGTTACTTTCTTCGATAGATGAAAAAATATCAGCTGAGCTTGACTCTTCAATGAGCAAAATAAACTCGCAAATTGATAAAAACCTTTCAAAGTTAACATCCTCAATCACTGCATATTTCAGCACTGTGTTATCGAACTAAAAACAATAAAATTAAAAGTTACATAAAGGAATATCATGAAAAAATTCACAAAAAAATTAGTATCTGCCAGCGTATTACTTAGCTGTAGTCTTTTAGCAAATACAGCACAGGCCCAAAGCTCTGTATGGCAAGTAAGCAATGGTAATGACTCACTATTTATTGGCGGTACAGTTCACATACTACCTAAAGCTGAAATGCCACTACCCGCTGAGTTTAACCATGCTTATGAACAAGCGGATACAATTATTTTAGAAGCACCGATAACTGACCCAGCCGACACTAATGCGCAAATGCAAATGTTAGGCGCACTATCGTATACAAATAACGAAACGTTAAGTCAAAAACTAGAACCCGAGATTAAGGCATCACTTGAAAATAAGCTTAACGAGTTTGGCGCTAATCTCGCTAAGTTAGATGGCTTTCGCCCTGCTATGGTTGGTATTGTTTTAATGTCGATGGAGCTTCAAAAGCAAAATTTAATGGGTGAAGGTGTTGATGCTTATTTTACTAAAAAAGCGACTGAAGATAACAAAACAAAAAATTACTTAGAAACAATGGAATTTCAGTTAGAGCTTTTTAAAAAAATGGGTCAAGGCAACGAAAACGACTTCATTAAACATAACTTAGCCGAGCTGCACAACTATGGCGATATGTTTAAAGGACTTTTAGCTGCCTGGCGCAAAGGTGATACAGACACACTGAATAAAGTGGCACTTGAAGATATGCAGAAAAATGATCCGAATAGTTATAAACAACTCATTCCAGATAGAAATAATGATTGGTTACCAAAAGTAGAAGCCATGTTTAACAACGATAAAAATGAGTTTGTACTTGTTGGAGTTGCCCATCTTGCAGGACAAGATAGTTTACTTACCTTACTTGAAAATAAGGGCTATAAAGTTTCTCTAGTTG
>NZ_JACJDN010000640.1:0-2212 GCF_014163565.1 Pseudoalteromonas sp. SR45-5
TGTTAATGACAGCGTTAAAAGCGACTAACAGTTAGGGTCTGTTTATCTTTCGAGGTTAAGTTTACAGCAGTGTGTTTGGTATTTAGACAAGACAGAGCTTATGTAGTGTGGTTATTCCACATAAATAGGCGATAACGCAGCATAAATACCAAACACGCGCTGCCCTTTGGGTTCGACCCAAGGGAGGTTTACTCTTTGTTGCTCGGTTTTTACTTAGCCCACTAGGTTACAAACCTCGCGCCGCGATTAAACCCCCCTTGGATAGAACAAACTTTAATCCTGAAAGACCAACAGACCCTAGTCAAAATTGATTTAAACTGTTATACTGTGCTATTCACTGCGTCACATTATTCTAGTTAGCTTTAATGCAAACTACATGATGGCGCCTGTTGTATCAACTTATCAGAGTGGAAGAAACAATCTCTATGGATCCAACTCCTCAGTCACAATTAAAACTTCTGATTCAGAAAGGTAAAGAGCAAGGCTACTTAACTTTTGCAGAAGTAAATGATCACCTTCCACAAGACATTATAGACTCAGATCAAGTAGAAGATATCATAAGCATGATTAATGACATGGGTATCAAGGTTAGCGAAAACGCGCCTGATGCTGATGAATTAATGATGCAAGAAACAACGACAGACGAAGACGCAGCTGAAGCTGCCGCTGCAGCCCTTGCGACTGTAGAAAAAGAAATCGGCCGTACAACGGATCCAGTTCGCATGTACATGCGCGAAATGGGTACTGTTGAACTTCTTACACGTGAAGGCGAAATTGTAATCGCTAAACGTATTGAAGAAGGCATTAATCAAGTACAGATTTCTGTTGCAGAGTACCCTGAAGCAATCACTTACCTACTAGAGCAGTGGGATAAGTTTGAAGCTGAAGAAATGCGTTTAAGCGATATTATCGTTGGCTTTATCGATCCTAATGAAGATACAGCGCCAATTTCAGCAACTAACATCGGTTCAGAATTAAGTGCTAAGCAACTTGAGGACGACGATAAAGATGACAAAGATGATGCTGATAGCGATGATGAAGATGAAGAAGAGATAGACACAGGGCCAGATCCTGAAGAAGCTCGTATTCATTTTGAAAATTTACGTGATTTATATAATAAAGCACGTGATACGTTTGAAGCTAAAGGTCGTTCGCATCCTGAATCACAAGCAGCCATTTTTGAAATTGGTGAGCTTTTCAGAACATTTAAATTAATACCTAAACAGTTTGACCGCATGGTAAATAACATGCGTGAAATGATGGATCGTGTTCGTGTTCAAGAACGCCTAATCATGAAGCAAGCTGTTCAAATTGCTAAATTACCAAAGAAAACATTCGTTAAGCATTTTGCTAATAACGAAACTGACGCTTCTTGGGTTGATTTAGAAATTTCAGGTAACGAAAAGTATTCAGCTAAACTTGAAGAAGTTAAGCCAGAAATCATTCGTAGCATTAATAAATTATCTGTTATTGAACAAACAACAGGTTTAAGCATTGAGCGTATTAAAGACATCAACCGTCGAATGAGCATAGGTGAAGCGAAAGCACGCCGTGCGAAAAAAGAAATGGTTGAAGCTAACTTACGTCTTGTAATCTCAATTGCTAAAAAATACACAAACCGTGGCTTACAATTCTTAGATTTGATCCAAGAAGGTAACATTGGTCTGATGAAAGCGGTTGATAAGTTTGAATATCGCCGTGGTTATAAGTTCTCTACTTATGCTACGTGGTGGATACGTCAAGCAATCACACGCTCTATTGCTGACCAAGCAAGAACAATCCGTATCCCTGTGCATATGATTGAAACGATTAATAAACTTAACCGTATCTCTCGTCAAATGTTACAAGAAATGGGTCGTGAGCCAAATCCAGAAGAATTAGCAGAACGCATGATGATGCCTGAGGATAAAATCCGTAAGGTACTTAAGATTGCTAAAGAGCCAATTTCAATGGAAACACCAATCGGTGATGATGAAGATTCTCACTTAGGTGACTTTATCGAAGATACAACTATTGATTCGCCAATCGATTCGGCAACAATGGAATCTCTTCGTGGCGCAACTAACGATGTACTTGCAGGCTTAACAGCTCGTGAAGCTAAAGTACTACGTATGCGTTTTGGTATTGATATGAATACCGACCACACCTTAGAAGAAGTAGGTAAACAGTTTGACGTAACACGTGAGCGTATTCGTCAAATAGAAGCGAAAGC
>NZ_JACJDN010000641.1:0-2204 GCF_014163565.1 Pseudoalteromonas sp. SR45-5
CCATTGCAAGTTGCTTTGTAGCAGCAATGGCATTACTTATATGTGCATTTATGTCGTTACTTGGTGAGGTATTCTTAGCAACAAGAAGTATGCGTCGCGGGATGATATTTGCAGATATTGATATAAACGATTAAGTTTTAGTTAAATCTATCGTATTCACTTGAATAAATACGATGTTAGATACAAGATACCGAATTAAGAATTACAATTTTCAACAGGGGCAAACATGAAATTAAAAAAAGTATTAGCAACAATAGCGCTGGCAACGTGTGCATTTAGCGTATCGGCAAATTCTGCATTTAAAGAGCCAAGTGACGCGATTGAATACCGCCAAGCAGCGTTTTCAATGATCTCAGTACAAATTGGTGACATGGGCGCAATGCTAAAAGGTAAAGTACCTTTTGACGCAGAGCAATTTAAAAAGCGTGCTAACAACGCAGCTGCACTTTCAAAAATGCCATGGGAAGCGTTTTACGAAGGAACAGATAAAGGCGACACAGCTGCACTTGCTGCTGTTTGGTCTGAAAACGATACTTTTATGAAAAAAGCAACTGCATTCCAACAATACGCAGATGAGTTAGCAGTAGCGGCTCAATCAGGCGATAAGGCCGTAATTGGTAAAGCTTTTGGTGCATGGGCTAAAGGCTGTAAAGATTGCCATAAGCAATTTAAAGATTAATTATTGTTGTTTTAATACTTAATGTAGTAACAACAAATGATAAAAAGCACTGAATGGTTAATCATTCAGTGCTTTTTGTACCCGGCATTTAAGCCCGTATGTTATTTATTGAGCTAAACCTTCTGCGGGCGACGTTTAAATACAGTCCTAATCCCACCCAAAATGCGTGTAAACACCTTACCAATATCACTTAATATAATGTACAAGCATGGCACTAATATAAGTGTTATTAATGTTGCAAACATCACTGCAAAACCAAGCGCTACCGCCATAGGTATTACAAACTTAGCCTGCAGGCTTGTTTCAAACATAATGGGCAATACACCTGCAAATGTAGTAATTGAAGTAAGTAATATAGGTCTGAATCGAGCACAACCGGCATCTATTACAGCATTTTTAATACTAACACCTGTTTTACGGGCTTGATTCACATAATCGGTCATAACGAGTGAGTCGTTTATAACCACCCCTGCTGCTGCAATAATACCAAAGCCAGACATTAAAGTTATATCCAAACCAAACCAGTAATGCCCCCATATTGCTCCCGTTAAGCTAAATGGAATCACCGACATAACAATAAGTGGTTGCGCATAACTCTTAAGGGGTACGGCTAATAAAACATACACCAAAATCATACCGCCGAAGAAAAACATCTTCTGCTGATTAGCCTGATCTTGTTGCTCTTCAATGGCGCCACCTAGTTCTGACTTAACACTTGGATACTCTTCTTTAAGTTGTGGTAGTAGCTTTTCTTTAATTTGATCTACAACTTCGTTTGGCTCAATCACTTCTTCATCTATGTTTCCATAAACATACACAGTACGATAGCCCCCTTCCCGGCGGATATAACTAATGCCTGGTGTTTCAGTAAGTTCAACTACATCACCAAGCAGTACTTCACGGCCCTGCGGGGTAGTAACAACCGCATGCTTAAGTGACGAAAATGCCTCTCGAGTCAGTTTAGGGTAACGCACCATTACACGTACTTCCTCGCCTCGGCGAATAACACGTTGAGCCTCACCACCGTAAAAGCTTGCCCCAACTTGATTTGCAATAGAAGCTAAGTCTAAATCTAAATCGTAAGCGACCGGTTTTAGGCTCATTTGCACTTCTTTACTTGCAGGATCTATTGTAGAGCTAATATCAAACAAACCTTCTTGCTGTTGCAGCAACTCTATAAAACGACGTCCTGCATTATTTAATGTATCAATATCAGAGCCATATAATAAATAACCAAATTCGCCGTCACTGCTCCCTCCATTTACATCATCATAAATGGTTAATGATTTAACACCGGCAATATCGGGCATCGCCTCGCGCCAACGTCGTGATAATTCAAACGCGTTATAAGGCCTTATACTTTCATCAACAAGGGGAACAAGCACTTGTGCTTCAGTTCGCCCTTGGTTAAACACTAAAATATCTCTTATGAGTTTTTGACCATATTTGCGTTCGGTATCTTCATCAATCGCAATCACCATCGCTTCTATTTCACGAATAGCATTTATTGTTTGTATGTCTGATA
>NZ_JACJDN010000642.1:0-2202 GCF_014163565.1 Pseudoalteromonas sp. SR45-5
CGCGTATATTTTCAGAAGGTACCCGTGTTGTAGAAACAAAAGAGCAAGCTAATACTCGCCGCTTTACGGGTGGTGAAGTTGATTCGGCGAGTCGAAATTTAGCGCGCTACATAGATACTATTGCTGACAGATACATTCCTAACCTAGATACAATGCTTGTATATCGATTAGATAGATTTGGCCGTGGTGGGCATCATCGTCCATTTAATGATGCAGGTTTTGCAGCAGTGCGTATTATGGAAACTAACGAGCACTACGATCGTCAGCATCAAGATTTACGCACTGAAAATGGCGTTGAGTATGGCGATACTATTGAAGGCGTTGATTTTGATTATACGGCTAAGTTAACTTCACTTAATGCGGTAACGATGGCATCTATGGCGTGGGCGCCCGCACCACCAAAAGAAGTTAAAATAAAGGGAGCTGTTACAGCTGATACGTCGTTTTCATGGCAACAAAGCAGTGATGAAAATATTGCTGGCTATAAAATTTATTGGCGTTACACGAGCGAGCCGCAATGGCAGTTTAGTAAATACGTTGGTAAGGTTTCACAGTACACACTTAAAAACGTAGTGATTGATAATTATTACTTTGGTGTAGCCTCTGTCAGTAAAGACGGTGTTGAGTCGCCAGTAGTATTTCCGGGTGATGTGGGTTCGTTTGATCACGATATAAAATAATAGTTTGGCTAAAAACACAGC
The DNA here is from genome assembly GCF_014163565.1 of Pseudoalteromonas sp. SR45-5. Lineage (NCBI taxonomy): Bacteria > Pseudomonadati > Pseudomonadota > Gammaproteobacteria > Alteromonadales > Pseudoalteromonadaceae > Pseudoalteromonas > Pseudoalteromonas sp. SR45-5. The sequence continues at coordinate 702 of NZ_JACJDN010000642.1, forward strand.
AAACAGAGCGCTTTAAGGTGCAAATGACCGTTTTATACTTGCACCTTATTTACTAAGCCCTTAGAGTGTTAAAAAAGAAGTAAAAGGTTAATAAAAATGCAGCAACAAGAAAAAAAGCCATTAACAGCAAAAGAACAAGTTATAACTGATGAGCAAAGAATGCAGTGGCAACGCGAATGTTTTCAAACAGCGCAAAAGCATTTAGCCGAAAAGGGCATTATGCCAAAATCAGTAGTTGATAAAGACAGTCGATTTTTAGCACCACTTTGTGCAATGTGGAAATTTAAAGCACAGAACGGTAAAACATATTGGGTAGTAACAGGGCGGTTACCTACAGATCATGCTGAAGTAAGTGCAGCTACAGATGCGCGTGATGCAATGCGTTACTTTTCTTTGCAGTGGCAATTAAAAGCGGATCAAATTATGAGTACAGGCGCGCGTGATAAAACACAGGTAGACTTTGCTAACTTACTTATAAACAGAGCACATGGCTTGTACGAAATGTATGATAATGAACCGCTGTGGGCAAATGAGGTAAAGTAACGACAGTTTGGGTTAAGTAAAAAAGTAGAGGGTGATAGCTTATATATCGCCCTTCTCTTTATCTAATGGACAAGTGTGAAGGGAGTAGTATTAAACGCCGAAACAGGGCATTGCATACGTTGCCTAGGAATTCCCGCCTCCATAAATACATTCCCTTGCTGAATAAAGCCATTGCGCTTAAAACGCTCTACTTCATTTAAAATACAATTAATGCTTACTTCTTCAATACCTTGGTTTGACGCTAATTCTACAATAAAGTTGAGAAGCGATTTATATACTTTGCGATTACGGTGCTCAGGTAATACAGCTATTCTGCCGATTAAGCCATCTTTACATAATCTACCTGTTGCTATTGGGCAGTTTGCATCGTCTGTAACAAGTACATGTAATGCAATTTTATCTAGGCTATCAAATTCGATATGCTTGGGGATATGTAACTCGTAAACAAAAACTCGCTCTCGAATTTTTTGTAGCATATCTTTTTTTATATGCCATTCAACCTTATCAACCAGATAGCCCATTGCAAACTCCTATTGATACCAAATTAGAATGAGTAAGCAATCACAGCAAAATTATTTAAGCCAATATCAGATGAAAATTAAAAATTTTAACTGACCTGTATACATAATATCTTACGCTGTAAAATGCTCATCATTATTAATATAATTGGTATTATTACTCGTGGTCTATATTAAACCAGATCCCCTCATTAACAAGTGTAGTAAAAGTTTGAGTAAAAACTAAACTTGGCTTTGTTAAATTTAATGCTGAACTTTCAAACTCAGTATGATCGGTAAGTAGTTTAACCGCCGCTAAGTCGGTTAACGGCATAGCGTAATTTTCGCCATTTACACATAGTAAAACTTCTGTATCGAGTTGCTGATAAATAGCGCGTGTGCCACCTAAGCGTTCAAACACTGTTTCTTCATTACTTAAATCATCGCTTATTTGCTCTGAC
>NZ_JACJDN010000643.1:0-2202 GCF_014163565.1 Pseudoalteromonas sp. SR45-5
TAATAGCGCAACGCCGTGTTCGTCTGTAATTGCTTGACGATAATTGTGAACGCCTTTTACCTTTACGCCGCCAACACCGTGCTCATCATCATCCATAATACCGTTATTATTTTGATCTAAAAATACGCGTAACATTAAACTACCCGTGTTAGTTAAGCTGCGCTTAGAGACAAAATATGTGTTGTGTTCAACATCAAACCCTAAGCTAAAACGACTATAAATACCGAGCCGCCAATCATCGTTACTGTTGTAGTTTAAGTTACTCGTTAAACTAAACTTGTCGCTTTGCCAATTGAGTCCTAATTCGGCCGATTGAATATTATTACGAAGGGAATCAGTTATAGTCAGTTCGGCTTGTAAATCTCGGCCCAAGTTGCGGCTAAACTCAGCCTCGTAACTAACAAGCTCACTTACTGGCGATATACTATAATCTATACCAAACCTTGTGTAGGTTCTCCCAAAGCGCTTTTGAAAACGTGTTGTTCCAAAAGTACTCTTAGAGCTATCGTCTTGTTGCCACAGCAATTGGTTACTTAGTGCAAATCCTGAGTATGAGTAGTTGAACTGGTTGCGTACTTGTTTAAAACGCCCTCTAATATCACTATCGTCATATAAGACGTTATTTTGATAAGAAAGGCGTCCATAGGTATTATTCATTAGCCCACCAGCTAAATTTATTTGGTAGCTGTTAAAATCTTGCTGCTGTTCGTCGGTACGATTTGTAGCGCTAAAAAGTAGTGATTGTTCGGCAATTTGAGTTCGGGCTGTAAATTCAAATTCTTGTTCATTGTTATTATTTTTTTCAACATTCGCATTTAATAATAATCGGTCAAACAAGCTTATGTTGGTACCAAATGCATACTTAAGTAGATCTTCATCCGTATTTTTTTGACCTGATGTAGCAGTGTATACAGATATATTATCTGTAAGCCCTTGCTCATATCTACCCGCAACTTGCCAACCCTGCCCCTGCGAGCTTGAAACATTGTTATTTAGTAACTGCTTGCCTTGTTCAGTAACCGACAATTCATAGTTACCTTGTCCCTGCTTAAGTTGATTTCCGTCCACAAAGTAATAATCACTTTTACGCTCAACTTGACCTTGAGGCCCATAAAAAATAAGCTCAAAATTATTAGCTCCAAATAATAGGTTTATATTATCAAAAATATAACGCCCATCTGCGAGGCTAAGCTGTTGGTCTATTAATATTTCATTACGATACAGCTCTACATCCCAACCTGGCTGTATAGCACCGCTTAAGTTAACTTGGTTATTAACTATTTTTCTACTGGTTACATTATTAGAAACTTTAACACCTCGGCCATACTGACTACTGTAGTTATTACCTACTTGCGTGGCGATAACATCACCAAAAGATATTTCAGTAGGCATGAAGCTGTTTTTTATTTCTTTGTCTAAGTTTTGCTTTGTAAACGTTAACCTAGAGTTGGTAAGTAAGTCAGTACTTCGTCCAGACAAAAAATACTCTGCAGATAAATACGCAAAGTCTTGAGTGCCTAAAAGTGAATAGTTCGTAGAATGTCTATCATCGCTCGCGGTAAAATTTAGTTGTAAGTCGGCAACCGGAGAAGATAGCGCTTTATATGGGCTAGCTTTCCATGGGAGCGTAGGTGGCGATCTCTTGTTAGGTGATTTTAGGTTGCGCGACTGTCTGTATCTTTGTTGTTCAACCGGTAAGGGGATCTCTGAGCTTATAAGTAATTCTAAATCTGGGTAATCAATATTAAACTCTAGATTTAAAGCATTATGTAAACTTTGAATATCTACATAAATATCATCTTCAATGGTAATTTGATTTTTTGCTAATAAGTAGCTCTGTGTAGGACTAGTAAATACAGCGGGTGTAACCGCTGCATTTAGAAAAAGAGGTTGTTGATTTGCTCCAACACCTTGAGCAATTCGATTGCTAGCATCAACATTCATTGCAAATTGTAGAATATCAAATAAGTCGCTTAAACTAACTTGTACACTTTGCTCGCTTTTAATTGCTGCAACTTCACCTAAGTAATATGAGTTTAAATAAAGCGAAAGTATTAATAACTCGCCTGTGGCGATTCGCTGTTGCTGATTTTCTTTGTTTTTATAATCAATTACTTCAACGGGCTTAGTTAGCTTTAGTTCAATTGCGCGTAGTGTTGTTAAAGCATCCCCCACGGAAGAATTAGGATTAGCTATTACACT
>NZ_JACJDN010000644.1:0-2183 GCF_014163565.1 Pseudoalteromonas sp. SR45-5
CCAGCCATTACCAAATATAAAAAATGGATAAGTAGAAAATCCAGAAGTTTGATGGTTAGCGCCATTCATTATAAAGGTAACGTCTTTAGCTATCGCACAAAACTTACCTATGATCAGACGATCCCCAATAAAATCGAAATGGTAAAGCACATTTTTTTCAAAATTCTCAGGGCCATCAGGATCGTCATAATATGTATAATCGCCTACTTCAATATTGATAGAAGTAATATAGTTTTTTAAAAAACCTACTTGAGGAAAACCTTCCATTGGTGAAGGATTATTGGGGTTTGGTCCGTTCATCGGGTTTCCTCTTAATTTTGAGTTAGGTATATATATTAATCTATAGATTTATAAACCGCTAGTGGGTGCGATGTACTTAGTGATACATGCACTTCGTCGCCTGGGTTTACCACAACTTCATGGCTTACTCGGCTAGTTACAACCGTAGAGCACGCAAGTTTTACAGCGCACAAGCGGCTGCCACCTTCAAAACGTACCCAAATTACTTCGCCGTTATTGCCAACACTGCTTTGTACAAGTAACACATCGTCTGGTCGAAGTAGTACATCAACGTCGCCACTTTCACAGTCAACGCCATGAGCGGGCGCATTACCAATTGAGGTAGTGGCTTGTCCTTGGCTAAATTGGCCGCTAATAAAGCTGGCTTCACCTAAAAAGCGTGCCACAAAGCGATTGTTTGGGGTACTAAAACAGCGCTCGGGTGTATCGATTTGCTGAATTTCGCCGCCTTTAAGCACACCAACGCGGTCGCCAACGGAGAGTGCTTCTTCTTGGTCGTGTGTTACCCAAATAGCAGGTACGCCAGCGGCTTTAAGTGCGTTTCTAATATCCCAACGAAGCATGTCTTTAAGGGCGGCATCTAAGTTTGAAAGCGGCTCATCAAGTAATACAAAGTCAGGTTGGTGGGCAAGGGTACGCGCAAGTGCAACGCGCTGCTTTTGTCCGCCAGAAAGTGTTGCTGGTTTTTTATCTCTAAAATCGCTCAACCCAAGTAGGTTTATCCAATACTCAGCAGGGGCTGTATCTTTTAATCTAAAGCAAATGTTTTGCTGTACGGTTAAGTGCGGAAATAACGCAAAATCTTGAAACACCATACCTACACTGCGTTTTTCAGGAGGTAGTGTTAATTTGGGAGTAGCGCGCCATTTCCCCGTGTTTATTTCGCCTTCGCTAATAGGTATAAGGCCAGCAAGGGCTTGTAAAATTGTACTTTTACCACAACCTGTTGGTCCTACAAGCATAAGGATTTCGTTTTCACCCAGCGAAAAGTTTAAATCGCTTACTACGCGGTTACTGCCATAATCTATAGACAACTGACTTACAGATAGCATTGTTTCTTAAATCCTTAATGTTCAAACTGGTTGCGTTTTTCGCCAGACATCATAATAGCTAACCCGCAGGCAGATATCACTACTAACAATAACCCTGGAATCGCGGCGCGACCAAAATAGCCCGCTTCGTATACACGCCATAAATATGTAGAGAGGGTTTCAAACCCTGTTGGGCCAAGTAGTAGCGTGGCTTCTAGTTCGCGCATTGACTCTAAAAACACCAGTGCTGCACCGGCAATAATACCGCGCATAGTTAAAGGTAGTGTTATGCGAGTAAATACTTCACGTGGGCTTGCCCCTAATACGCGCGCAGACTTTACTAAGCTTGGATCTAAGTGTTCGGTGCTTGTTCTAACAGAGCCTACAGCAAGTGGTAAAAATCGCAGCATATAAGCAATAATAAGCAATCCCAGTGTTTGATATAAAAACGGTAACTGCAAACCACCGTAAACAAGCGCTGTGCCCATTACTATGCCCGGTATACCAAAACCAAAGTAAGTAACACGCTCCATTATACGACCCGCTTTTCCATTCAGTGCGGCATGTGCAACAGGGATCGCAACGATAACGGCTACAATTGCCGCAATACCCGATGCATACGTAGAGTTCCATGCAATATTAAAATCAAATGAGCTAAAACCATCGCGAGCTAACCAAAGTGAAAATATAGCCAAAGGCAAGCCAATAGCGAGTAGTAAAACAGGTGCAAACGTAACAAACATGGCACTTAACTGTAATTTACTTGGAAATAAAATTAACGGACGACCATGGCGCTCAGGTGCTGTTTTTATTTGTGATTCAACTAAAAGTAAAAAACCGACAATAACCATC
>NZ_JACJDN010000645.1:0-2180 GCF_014163565.1 Pseudoalteromonas sp. SR45-5
AATAGGATTATCACCTAAATCTACGAGTAACTTATCAATGTTATCTTGATCGCTGGCACCTGGGCCTGCAAAACGGGCAGAATACACACCGGGTGCGCCATTTAGGCCATCAACTTCCAAACCTGAGTCATCGGCAATAGCTGGCATGCCGGTAATTTTAGCGGCATGGCGCGCTTTAATAATGGCATTTTCAACAAAAGTAGTGCCGGTTTCGGCAACTTCATCTACGTTAAAATCGCTCTGTGGAACTACATTAATATTCAAAGAGCTTAGCATGTTAGCTAGCTCTTTTACTTTGCCAGGATTACCTGTAGCAAGTACTAAAGTTTTGGTCATGTTATTAATCTACGTAAAATTTTTGCTGAAACTGTAATTTTTGAAATTGATTATTTTGTTGTATCTCAATCTCAAAGCGTAAAATCTCTTCGTTGGTGTAATCAACTTGGGCAAGGTAATAAATTGACTCACCTTCTTTTACTTCTTTAAAAGTAAGCGTTTGTTTGTTGCCAAGTAGGTTTTTCGCTGTGCCTGTAAGCTTTGCCGTTTGTGCTGTTTTATCGGCATCATTTTTTAATATAGAAATGTTTACAACCCCTTTGTAGCCACTGCGCTCAAGGTTGTACGCTTTTGCTATTTTTGGCTGAATAAAAGTAGAAGGAAAGGCGATGTAATGCACTTGCCAAGGGCCAAGCTCTTTGTATTGTGCGCCTTGCATTTCTTCGCTTTGCGCGTTAAATGAAAATACTAAACAAGCAATAAAACAAAACTTAATTAAACGGTTCATTATGTATTCCTCAAAACATATAAAAAAGAGGCCTTTGGGCCTCTAATTAAAAAATCTATATTAGACTAGAAAATCCATAAGCAGCATTTGCAAAAACTGAATACCAATAATAAGCACTAAAACTGATAAATCTAAGCCACCCATTGATGGCAATATTTTACGAATTGGTTTTAGCATTGGTTCAGTAAGCTGGTGAAAAACCGCTTCTATAGGGTTATAGCCTTGGCTAACCCAACTTAAAATAGCGCGAATAATAAGTACCCAAAATACTAAGTTAAGGCCTTCTTTTAGTACCGTTATAAGTGCTTGTATAATTACAGGCTGTATTGCCCACGCATTATATATAACAAGCATTAAAGTACTAATTTTGGCTACAGCCACTATAAATGCCAGCAACAGAGATGCTAGATCAAGTCCGCCAAACCCCGGAATGATTTTACGCAGTGGTTTTACCGCAAACGACGTGGCTTTAACCACAAACTGGCTCATTGGATTATAAAAGTCGGCTTTTGCCCACTGCAGCCAAAAGCGCAGTAATACCACCATTAAAAACAAATCAAACAGGGTACTGATTAAAAATTGCATGGCATTCATAGTGTAACCTTCAATAAAAAGTGGTTTTAAAGTTCTTTTTCCATTTGCTCTGCACGCGCAATACACGCATCCATTGCATCGCCAACGGTTTTAGTTAAGCCTTCATCTTTTAAGTGCTCAACAGCTGCGTGAGTAGTACCGCCTTTAGATGTTACGTTTGAACGTAGTTGCGAAATACTAATATCAGGCTGGCTAAGTGCCATTTCGGCGGCGCCAAGGGCTGTTTGTTGTACCAGACGACGAGCGTCTTCATCGTTAAAGCCCAGCGCTTTAGCTTTTTCTTCTATGGCTTCCATAAATAAGAAAAAGTAAGCAGGTGATGAGCCGGTTACAGCAATAATATCGTTAATTTGTGACTCTTTTTCCACCCATACAACAATGCCCGTGCACTCAAAAACTTGTTGTACAAATTCGTGTTCGCTTTGTGTTTCGCCCGCACCATATAAACCTGATACTCCGCGACCTAATAAAGATGGCGTGTTTGGCATGCAACGTACCATTTTAACGTCTTGGCCTAGCATTTCACGTAAACGTTTTACAGTTAAGCCCGCCGCAACAGAAATAAACAGTTTATCGCTAAAATCTACGCCCGACTCTTGAAACGATTTACATAAATCGCCCATCATTTGTGGTTTAACAGACAAAACAATTACATCAGCATCGCGCAGGGCTTCGTTATTGTCACTGGTGGTTTGCACCTTGAAATCAAATGCTACCTTTTCAAGCTTTTCTTGGTTGCGGTTAGTCGCAATTATGTTACTTGCGTTAAAGCCGTTTTTTACCATGCCACCAATAATGGCGT
>NZ_JACJDN010000646.1:0-2178 GCF_014163565.1 Pseudoalteromonas sp. SR45-5
ACGTATTTTTTGTTATGGCTTGTTTTTTGTTGTTATAGCTACTTCGTTAAAATTAACCTTAATTATTTTTTAAAATCCCTCCTTTTATAGCTCTACATTTTAAAATGTATCTTTTTATATAAACATAACTAGTTGTTTTTAATGACTTTAGTTTTTCACCTCTAAAGCGTGTTGCGAAAAGGCAACAGTAATGACTCTGAAAATTCCTACTTATTGTACGTATTCTTTTTAACTTCTTGAAATTTAATGGCTTTTCAATGTTGGCATTTAAGTTGTAATAGTCAGGGTGTACTGAACGAAATCGTGATTCAAAGTGAAACACTTAATCGCACACACATAAATTTGAAGGATACATATTATGAAAAGCATTAATAAAACTTTAGCACTTATCGCTATTGCATCTTCTTCAGCCGCTTTTGCAGCAACAGATTTTGACACACTTGATGTAGACGGCAGTGGCACAATTAGCCAAGCAGAAGCATCAGTAGACGCAAAATTAATGAGCATGTTTTCTGAGCTTGATACTGACCAAAATGGTGAGTTATCAAAAGAAGAATTTTCAGAAGCTTAATTAAAAAGTATTTATCCTGAGTTGCCAAAGACAACCTAAGTAGGCAAGGGAGCTTACGAAAGAGGATAACAAGGAAGTGAAAAATTACGTTTTAAGTTAAACGAAGCAATTTTTTTGATAGAACATTGAAGGATTAAGTTATGAAACATTTAAATAAAGCATTAGCACTTATAGTACTAGCATCTTCTTCAGCTGCATTTGCAGCATCAGATTTTGACAGCCTTGATATCGATGGTAGCGGCACAATTAGCCCAAGCGAAGCGGCAGTCGATACCGATTTAATGGCTGAATTTATTGAGCTAGACACAGATGGTAGCGGCGAGCTTTCTAAAGAAGAGTTCGCTAATTACTAATTAAACATTTTTCACAGTCAGGGATCTTTGAAAAGGACTTCCCATATTACTAGGAATATTATTATGAAAACATTCAATACAACACTTGCAGTTATCGTTTTAGCATCTTCATCAGCAGCATATGCTGCAGTAGATTTTGCCTCTTTTGATGCAGATGGCGACGGTGCGATTTCAATGGAAGAAGCGAAGGTTAACCCTCAACTTGTGAAGATTTTTGATGATTTAGATACTGATGGAAATGGTGAAATCTCTAAAGAAGAGTTTTCAAAGGTACAGTAATCAATATTCGAAGATACTCCACTAAAGCCGCCTTAGTCAGCGGCTTTTTTGTATTTTAAATTAACTAATTAGCGTAACTAGTTAAAGGAATATAGCACTTACTTGGAATAGTTTTTCTACAACGGTAATATGTTTTTTGTCGATTAAAAACATAATGACATGATCGCCCGACATAATAATTGTATCATCGTGAGCTATCAGTACATCGTCATTACGTACTATTGCGCCAATAGTTGTACCCGCTGGAAGTTTTATGTCGGCAATCGCGCGACCAACAACTTTAGATGTGCTTTCATCACCATGAGCAACCGCTTCTATGGCTTCTGCCGCACCTTTACGCAGTGAATACACATTAACAATATCACCACGGCGTACGTGCGTTAATAACGCTGATATTGTTGCTTGTTGTGGCGATATGGCAATGTCTATTTCGCCGCCTTGTACCAAATCAACGTAAGCACCACGCTGGATAAGCACCATGGTTTTCTGTGCGCCCATACGTTTTGCAAGCATGGCTGACATAATGTTTGCTTCATCGTCGTTGGTTACGGCAATAAACACATCTACTTGTTCAATATGCTCTTCTGAGAGCAGTTCTTGATCAGATGCGTCACCACAAAAAACGACCGTGTTATCGAGCATTTCTGAGAGTTGCTCAGCACGTTCTTTACTGCGTTCAATTAGTTTAACGGTGTGGTTTTTTTCAAGTGAGCGGGCAAGGCCTGCCCCAATGTTACCGCCACCAGCTATCATAATTTTTTTGTACGAACGCTCAAGTTTTTGTAGCTCGTTCATTACTGCGCGTATATGTTTTGTAGCGGCAATAAAGAATACTTCGTCATCGGCTTCAAATTTGATTTTACAAAAGATGAATTCGAGCAAGTAGAAGCCTCCACACGGTGGTCGTTTAACTTAGAAGCTGCAAGTCATGATTCGTATATTGCAGTTAAGTATGAGTGAAGTTTTTAAATCTAT
>NZ_JACJDN010000647.1:0-2171 GCF_014163565.1 Pseudoalteromonas sp. SR45-5
CATCTAAAGTGTAGGTAGAAAAATCTATTTCAGAGTCCATGAAAAAAATCCGTCATATAGTGTTATTAAAAAGCAATCTAACACAACTAATTCAAGCTATTCAATTGTTTAAGATTATCAAATAAAAAACTACTAAAAAGTAGCCTTTAATTATTAATTACCCTTAAGCTTTTTAACTGTGCTGCCTTTTTAAGCGCCCACCAACCAATTACTAAGCTCATTAATATACGTACAGGAAAGTAAATAACAGCTGGTATGCCAAATAACCACTTGGCAATGCCTTGTGGCATTACATAAAATGCGACCCGCTTCACCCAAAATATAAACTCAACATACTGCGCTAAAAAGTCATTAAGCGATAAGCTTAGTAGCGCTAATTCATTACTTATTAGAACCCATAAGGCATATAAACCAAGCAGACTATCACCCATACTACCGATATAAGATGAGTAGCCTATAAATAATAAAAAACTGCGCATGGTAAGTCCTTCTTAGCTGTACCAACAAGTTAAAATACAAACTAGCTAATCCAAAAAATATTAAAAATGGCTTTGTTAATTGCACCCTTTAGACGTTTTAACTAATTGGATATTATTAACACTTGCGTGTACTCCACAGTAAAACATGTAGTTAGAGCAATGATAGTTTTCATCCATAATATTCAAACCATTCTCATCAAATTCTAGCTCAAACTTACAGTTAATATCGTATTCGGGCTCTTGCTCTTCAAACACCAGTTTTTTACCCTTTAGTATTAAAGGTAATGGTTCTGTCGTCCCTTCTAATGGCGCTGTTATCGTGCAAATATGAAAGTTAAAGCCCCAGATAAGACCTTCTGTAAAATATTTATCGTCTTTTTTAAATATATTTATATAGCTCGTTTTTAATTTAAAACGCTCATCACTTTCGCTACCATCATCGTTGAGCATAGGGATCGCGCTAGTTATTTTGTCAGTTCTTGAATAGCATCCTTCAAATGAGTCTGCATGTGAATATCCACTAAAGACCGCACTTGCTAGCATAAAAGCTGTTTTAATCATCACTCGCTCCTTGCTGTAATGTTAAGTTCGCTCAAAAAAACGCCCTGTATCGTCTGTCATTTTTACTGGTAAACCGTTACCAACCATAAAGTGATAAAAACGCAAATCATCAATCAGGTCAGGGGCTGATATTTCTATGTCTCGGTAAGTCGCGTCTCTAAATTTAAACCTTAAGGTATGCTCAAACCGTTTCGTTTGACAATAAAGCACTTCTTCTAGCTCAGACACCTTTATATTTATACCAAGTAATTTAAATTCACCATTCGCAATATCAATAGCTTGTGATTGCTTATTATTTGTAGATAGCCATTCAATAACCACTCCTAAAGAAGATAATCCAAACAAATATAAAAACTGATGCAATAGAGGCTTTTCGTTAATTACTTCCATGTAAAATAGCAAAATGACAATAAATAATGCTGATAAAGCCAAGCTGTAGATTATTTTAAATCCGGGTAATTTTTTTTGCCTGGGCAAAGCTGCCATAATTAATATCCTGATTAATCTACATAACTCACTTTTGTTCCCGCTAAATGATCATGTAAACATCGTTTATCTTTTCCAAATATAAATAATGGATTAACAAAACCAGCTATAAACTGACCTACCGAAGGGATAAGTGATAATAGTTGCATACAAAGCATGCGTTTAAAGTAAATTGTAGTAAAGCTTGCTTGTGTACCATCTAAATTTTCAATACGGATAGACATTAAAGATTTACCAATTGTTTGTCCGCGTTGGTACATAAGGTAACCATGAAGCACTAACGTGCTTAATATGCCATAACCTAGCAAACCTGCAAATAAAGTAAGTGTTGGTTGGCTTAAATTATCAAACCCTACGAGTATGAATACAGGTATAAAACAAACAACACCTAAAACGCCATCAACAATAGCAGCCACTAGCCTGTCTGAGCGCGTTGCTTTTTCTCCTGCTACTTTTGATACAATATTTTCAGATGGGTTCTGTGCTTCTCGCGTTTCAATTAAGTCGTCTATTTCTTTTGCTCGATCTGGGTAGGCTTCGCGATCTATAGCGCTCGCTGATGAGTAAAGCTAATCTAAAGTGTAAGTAGAAAAATCAATTTCAGAATCCATGCAAAAAATCCATATAGTGTTATTAAAAAGTAAT
>NZ_JACJDN010000648.1:0-2167 GCF_014163565.1 Pseudoalteromonas sp. SR45-5
GCTAAAACGCTTTATTGGCGTCTCATCGAATCAAAAAATTCATCATTGGTTTTGCTCATCGATAGTTTATCGATTAAGAATTCCATTGCATCAATTTCTGACATGTCATGAACAATTTTACGTAAAATCCAAAGCTTTTGAAGCTCATCTGGTTTTGTTAGTAATTCTTCACGACGAGTGCCTGAACGATTAAAGTCGATAGCAGGGAATACACGTCTTTCCGCAATTTTACGGTTAAGGTGAAGTTCCATGTTACCAGTACCTTTAAACTCTTCGTAGATAACTTCATCCATTTTAGAGCCAGTATCGATAAGCGCTGTAGCTATAATTGTTAAGCTACCACCTTCCTCAACGTTACGTGCAGCACCAAAGAAGCGCTTAGGCTTGTGTAATGCGTTAGCGTCAACACCACCAGTAAGTACTTTACCTGATGAAGGAATAACGGTGTTATAAGCACGTGCTAAACGAGTGATTGAATCCAATAAGATAACAACATCTTTTTTATGTTCAACTAAACGTTTTGCTTTTTCGATAACCATTTCGGCAACTTGTACGTGACGAGAAGCTGGCTCATCGAACGTTGATGCAATAACTTCACCTTTTACTAGGCGTTGCATCTCTGTTACTTCTTCCGGACGTTCATCAATAAGTAAAACCATTAATGTTACATCAGGATGATTATGCGTAATTGATTGTGCAATGTTTTGAAGTAGCATTGTTTTACCCGCTTTTGGCGGAGCTACTAACAAGCCACGTTGGCCGCGACCAATTGGAGATGCTAAATCAAGTACACGGGCTGTAATATCTTCTTTACTGCCGTTACCACGTTCCATGCGAAAACGTTCGTTTGCATGTAGTGGAGTAAGGTTTTCAAAAAGAATTTTAGTTCGAGAGTTTTCAGGTTTATCAAAGTTAACTTCATTTACTTTGAGTAAAGCAAAGTAACGTTCACCGTCTTTAGGTGGACGAATAAGGCCTGAAATTGAATCGCCAGTACGCATGCTGAAACGGCGAATTTGGCTAGGTGAAACATAAATGTCATCTGGCCCAGCTAAGTAAGAGGCTTCTGATGATCTTAAGAAGCCGAAACCATCTTGTAAAATCTCTAATACACCGCCGCCGAAGATATTCTCTCCGCCTTTGGCATGGGATTTAAGAATGGCAAAAATGATATCTTGCTTTCTTAAGCGGGCTACGTTTTCGAGCCCCATGGACTCAGCTAAGTCTACAAGCTCTTTAATCGACTTGTCTTTTAATTCGCGTAAATGCATATTGGTGGGTTCTTTATTACAGTTGTCATACTCAAAATCGCTTTGATCGTTGAGTGAGGTTTGTTGAATATAACTAAGGATTAGTTGGCTTTATAAACTAGCAGTTCACTGGCAAAGCGTCCAGTCTTTATACAAAATAAATTTAAAAAAGGGCAAAAAAGCCCTTTTTATTGTTCTAGCTTACCGTTAGATGTTGTTTTCTAAAAACTCGATAAGTTGAGTTTTTGAAAGAGCACCTACTTTCGTTGCAGCTACTTGGCCATCTTTAAAAAGAAGTAAAGTAGGGATACCACGAATACCAAACTTTGGCGGTGTGCCAGCATTTTGGTCTATATTTAATTTAGCAACAGTCACACGGCTGTCGTATTCATCAGCAACTTCGTGAAGAATAGGGGCGATCATTTTACAAGGTCCACACCATTCAGCCCAGAAATCTACTAGTACTGGTTTGTCTGATTGTAATACGTCAGCTTCAAAGCTATCGTCAGTAATTTGGATTATTTTCTCGCTCATTGCGCTCTCCGATTTAGTTAGGCGAAATATTTAGTGCGTATTTAAACACTCTTGTTTCTTATTGCAAGTTTAAACGTTATGCTTAAACGCTATGACTAAGACACATTTAACCGATAAAAAGTTTTCAGACTTTGCTATCGCACCGGAAGTGGTTGCCGGTTTAACCGAGAATGGGTTTGAATATTGCACACCTATTCAAGCAAAATGCCTACCTTTTATTTGTGATGGACGCGATATCGCGGGCCAAGCTCAAACGGGTACAGGCAAAACGTTGGCGTTTTTAACCGCCACGTGCCATCGGTTATTACAATCTAGCAAAGCACCTAGTAAACATCCAAGAGCCCTGATCATGGCCCCTACTCGGGAGCTTGCGATTCAGATAC
>NZ_JACJDN010000649.1:0-2165 GCF_014163565.1 Pseudoalteromonas sp. SR45-5
GGAGCGGTACACGAGGCTCGAACTCGTGACCTCGACCTTGGCAAGGTCGCGCTCTACCAACTGAGCTAGTACCGCATTATATTTTCATTCAACACTACAATTTCTTTTGGTTAGAAATTGGAGCGGTACACGAGGCTCGAACTCATGACCTCGACCTTGGCAAGGTCGCGCTCTACCAACTGAGCTAGTACCGCATTTTTTATTTCTTCAGTTATTTTACGTTGGTGCGCGACGGGTCGCGTTCAACATTCTAGCAACTGAGCTAGTACCGCATTTTAATTATGGATGTAAAACGACCACAATAAAAACAACTCAAACACACTAACCCCGCGTGGGTTATCGTCTTGAGCGGGGCAGGATTCTACAATAATCCGATGTGTTTGCAAGTGTTTTTTACAAATTAAAGAAATTTTCTCTATAGACTTTTAATTCCATAATCGAATCTTTAATGTCATCCAAAGCAAGGTGCGAGCCTTTTTTATTCACTTTTGCAAGCACTTCGGGTTTCCAGCGACGTGCTAATTCTTTAATAGTACTCACGTCAAGATTGCGGTAATGAAAAAAATCTTCAAGTTCACGCATGTATTTATTCATAAAGCGGCGGTCTTGCCCAATTGAATTACCACACATTGGTGATACACCTGCAGGCACCCACTGTTTTAAAAAATCTAACGTTTGTGCCACGGCATACTCTTCATCGAATGTACTTGCTTTACAGCGCGCTGTTAAACCCGACTTACCATGCTGCGTAGTACACCACTCGTCCATACCATTTAGTAATTCATCACTTTGATGAATAGCTATGGTTGGCCCTTCAGCTAATATATTCAGGTCTGCGTCAGTGACAACCGTCGCAATTTCGAGTATTTTATCGGTCTCTGGTTCGAGTCCTGTCATTTCAAGATCGAGCCAAATTAAATTTGATTTATTAATAGTCATAATTACCTAAGCGGTGCTTTCCTTTAGATCCAACGCATTTCGATATATCATATTAGCATCAACCGTCGAGCTAAAGCTTTTTTTAGGAAAAGCGACATTTAACTAAGGTTATAGGCCTCCAGTGGCAAAACAGAAAAAATTAAGTAAAGGCCAATCGCGTCAGATCAAGGCCAACCACCAAAAGCGCATTAATAGCGCAGACTCAAGACCAGCTAGAAAAGGCGCGCAAGAGTGGCAAACCGATAATTTAGGTCAGGTCGAGAGCGCAATTGTGATCAGTCGTTTTGGCCAACACGCCGATGTCGAAACTGAAAATGGCGATGTACTTCGTTGTAATATACGACGTACCGTGTCAAATTTAGTGTGTGGTGATGAGGTATTGTTTCGCCGTGCCAAAGTAAGTGAAGGTGATTTAGCCGGAGTAATTGAAGCCACGCAAGAGCGTCGCTCGCAACTTACCCGCCCTGACTTTTACGACGGCGTAAAAGTTATTGCGGCTAACATTGATCAAATACTCATGGTATCGGCGGTATTACCTGAGTTTACCCCAAGTATTATCGACCGCTATTTAATAGCCTGTGAAGATATGGGTATTGAGCCAATTTTAGTACTCAATAAAATAGATTTAATTGATGACGCAGGTCTTAGCGAAATACAAAAAGTTCTCGATATCTATCGTAAACTTGATTACCAAGTACTCCTTGTTAGTAATATATCGGGTAATGGTATTGATGAATTAAAAGAAGTACTTGTTGGTAAAAATAACATTTTTGTTGGTCAAAGTGGTGTGGGTAAATCAACCCTCGTTAATACTGTATTACCTAACGCTGAAATATTAACTAAAGAAGTATCTGAAAACAGCGGCCTAGGCCAGCACACAACAACTGTTTCACGCCTTCACCATTTACCAAGTGGCGGTAACCTAATCGACTCGCCAGGAATTCGCGAATTTGGTTTATGGCATTTAGATGTTGAGCGTGTAACCTGGTGCTTTAAAGAGTTTAGAGAATTTATAGGCGGATGCCGCTTTAGAGACTGTAAACATTTAAACGATCCGGGCTGTATAGTTAAAGAAGCTGTAGCAGATGGCAAAATTTCTCAATTGCGCTTTGACAGCTACCACCGAATTTTAGAAACAATGGCCGATGGCCGTGCAGGCGCCCGTGCGCCTCGCGTATAATTTAGGATAAATACTGTGAGTTTAGACAAATTTAAAATCGCAATGC
>NZ_JACJDN010000064.1:0-10659 GCF_014163565.1 Pseudoalteromonas sp. SR45-5
GCCTTTACTATTTTTTTAATGCTGGGTAATTAATTACTCTTGAAAGTAAGTGCCCCAACCGTCGTATTCAACATCGCACTCAACGGCTAGTTGCGCTAGCTTATCAACGTCTTCCATAATAACGTCTACGTCTAGCTCAGCTTCAACTACAATGTCAAAGCTCCAAATTTTACTGCCATCTTCAAGCTCAAGCTCTGCTGGCTCTTCAACATCGTAGCCTAATTTAAAAGCAGCCAATGCAGCTTGCTCTAGTTTAGGGAAGTCTTCACACACAAAATGGTGTTCTACTTCATAAAGTATTTCAGGATCTGATCCATCTTCTAGTAGTGAACTTACGATGTCTTCACTTATTTCACGCCAGTTTTCCATTATTTTTCTCTCACTTGAGCATCTAATTCAGTTATTTTAGCAGCCATAATGCTATGCACGCTTTTAGCATGCTCACGCGCGCTAATTTCTTTATCAAGCGGTATAGGCGCTAACATTTCGATGTAAATTGTACCATTATCCCAACGATTTAGCTTAATGGTTTTATGTGTTGTATTCATACATACCGGAATTATGGGTACATCTGCGCTCATTGCGGTGTGAAAAGCACCTGTTTTGAACGGTAGCAACCCTCTTCCATAGCTTCGTGTGCCTTCTGGAAACATCCATACAGATAAGCCATTATTTTTAATTTTTTCGGCTGCTTTGGAGATAGTTCCCGCTGCTTTGGAGCGATTCGATCTGTCTATTAATATATTACCCGACAACCAATAAAGCTGACCGAAAAATGGGATCCACTTTAAGCTCTTTTTCCCCAAACTTACGCAGTTTTTAGGCACCATTGCAGGCACTGTAAATAAGTCGTAGCTATTTTGATGATTAGCAACATAAACTGCAGGGCCTGCATCAATTGCATCTTTATGACGTATTAAAACTAATTTAACGCCAATCATTTTAGCCATTGAGCCAAACCAGCCCGCTATAATATGTACATTATTGGGATGAAATGGTCTTATAATCGAAAGTAATAAACCAAAAATACAACTGAATAATATAAACATCAGCATAATAAAAACGCGTATAACAGCTAGCAAATGAGTTTCTCCAAAGATCAATTATGATTATTATAGCGTTATTTTGTGACACAGACGAGTCAATAGCGCACAAGTGTACGCTGAAATATGCAAGCTCTTTATTTTAAAACAAAAACGGCCTGCAAATGCAGACCGTTTTTATTTATACAAAAAAGTAATTGGTTACTCTTCGTTAATGGCTTCTATTGGTTCATCATCTTGTGGGGTTAGCTCAACAACGGCTTCGTCAACACGCTGTAAGCCGCGCGGTAGTTTATTACCCCTACGCCCTCGCTCACCATGATAATGCTCTAAATCACTTGGTTTAAGCGTTAGTTTACGCTTACCAGCATGAAGCGTAACACTGCTTCCTTGTGGTACAACAGCAAGCACTTTTACAAACTCTTCACGGGCTTGTACTTTAGCACCTGGTATAGAGATGATTTTATTACCTTTACCTTTGCCTAACTTTGGTAAGTCTCGCAGCGGGAATAAAAGCATTCGACCTTCGTTAGAAATAGCCATACAGTAATCGCTAGCAACATCGTTCACTCTAATAGGAGAAAGTAATATTCCACCTTTAGGGACACTTACCAGCGCTTTACCGTTTTTATTTTTACTCACTAAGTCTTTAAAGTCGGTAATAAAGCCGTAACCTGCATCTGACGCCATAAGCAATACTTGCTCGTCTTCACTCATTACCACGTGCTCAAAATTAGCGCCTGGTGTTAAGTTAAAACGACCTGTCATTGGCTCCCCTTGGCTACGCGCCGAAGGTAGACTGTGCGCATCAGTTGCAAACGCCCGCCCTGCTGAATCTAAAAATACCGCAGGTTGATTACTCTTACCACGAGCAGAGGCTCTAAAGCCGTCACCTGAGCGATAATTTAAGCCTTGTACATCTAAGTCATGACCTTTACCAACGCGTGCCCAGCCTTTGTCTGATAGCACAACAGTAACTGACTCTGACGGAATTAAATCTTTTTCGTTAAGTGCTTTCGCTTCTGAGCGCTCAATCACTGGCGAGCGACGATCGTCACCGTACATTTCAGCGGCTTCTTGAATTTCTTTTTTAAGCAGTGTCGACATACGACGTTCTGAGCCCAAAATTTGCGCTAATTTATCACGCTCTTTGGCTAGTTCATCTTGCTCACCACGAATTTTAAACTCTTCAAGTTTTGCTAAATGACGAAGTTTTAATTCTAAAATTGCTTCTGCTTGCGTATCGGTTAAATCAAAGCGCTCCATTAATACAGGCTTTGGTTTATCTTCGCTGCGGATGATTTCAATTACTTCATCAATATTTAAAAAGGCGGCTAATAAACCCTCTAAAATATGTAGGCGCGCTAATACTTTATCTAAACGATACTGCAAACGACGACGCACTGTTTCGCGTCTAAATGTTAGCCACTCACTTAAAATACAGCGTAAGTCTTTAACTTGCGGGCGACCATCTAGGCCTAACATGTTTAAGTTTACGCGGTAGTTTTTTTCAAGGTCGGTAGTTGCAAATAAATGAGCCATTAATGGCTCAGCTTTAATGCGGTTTGAGCGCGGGATAATTACAATGCGTGTTGGATTTTCGTGATCTGACTCGTCACGTAAATCGGCAATCATTGGTAATTTTTTAGCGTTCATTTGCGCTGCAATTTGCTCAAGCACTTTACCACCAGAACATTGATGCGGCAGTGCTGTAATGACAATATCGCCATGCTCTTCAGTGTAAACCGCACGCATTTTGATAGACCCACGACCGGTTTTATATATTTTATGAATATCGGCTTTTGGGGTAATTATTTCAGCATCTGTTGGGTAATCTGGTGCATGTACAAGCTCAAGTAATTCTTCAAGCTCTGTTTTTGGTTTATCAAGTAATAAACAACATGCGCTAGCCACTTCACGTACGTTATGTGGCGGAATATCAGTTGCCATACCTACGGCAATACCCGTTATACCGTTGAGTAAAATATGCGGTAAACGAGAAGGCAGTACAACAGGTTCATCCATTGTGCCATCAAAGTTTGGTGTCCAGTCGACGGTGCCTTGACCAAGCTCTTTAAGCAGTACTTCTGAAAACTTAGATAAACGCGCTTCGGTATAACGCATTGCTGCAAACGATTTAGGGTCATCTGCCGCACCCCAGTTTCCTTGTCCATCTACCAAAGGGTAGCGGTAAGAAAACGGCTGCGCCATTAATACCATCGCTTCGTAACATGCACTATCGCCGTGTGGATGGTACTTACCGAGTACGTCACCCACTGTACGGGCTGATTTTTTGTACTTGGCATTAGCCGACAAACCCAGTTCGCTCATCGCATAAATAATACGACGCTGTACTGGCTTTAAGCCATCACCTACATGCGGCAAAGCACGGTCCATAATTACGTACATGGAATAATTTAAATAGGCGTCTTCGGTAAAGCGCCCCATTGTTTGTTGCTCAATTCCTTGCATTAGCAAGGTATCTGTATCACTCATTAAAGCTTACCTAGTTTTTCTTATAGCTTACACGGTAGATTACGTTGGCGTAATCATCGCTTACTAACAGACTGCCGTCACCTAATTCTGCAAATGCAACAGGGCGTCCAAATGTTGTTTCGTCTTTCATAAAGCCAGTAATAAATGGCGTATATTTAGTTACGCGACCTACTTCAATTGTTGCTAGCCCTACTTTATAACCTGACTTTTTAGAACGGTTCCATGAGCCATGTTCAGCAACAAATAATTGCTGCTTATAGCTTGCTGGAAATAGCTTACCGTTATAAAAATGAATACCTAATGGCGCTACATGCGCAGGAAGTGCAAGTGCTGGTGACGTATAATCGGCAATGTTTTTACCTTCACCAAACTCAGGGTCAATAATTGCACCGGCATGAACATACGGAAAACCAAAATGCTCCCCTTCTTGCGTTGCACGATTTAACTCATCAGGCGGAATATCATCGCCCATCATGTCGCGACCGTTATCACTAAACCATAGAGCTTGAGTAGCTGGATGAAAATCAAAACCCACTGTATTTCTCACGCCCTTGGCTATTGTTTTTATTTGTTTTGTTTCTACATTAAGCGCAAAAATACGGCCAAAACGTTCATCTTCAGCACAAATATTACACGGTACACCCACCGGAATGATTAGCTCACCCGTTGGTGCAAAACGCAGAAATTTCCAACCATGATGACGCTCGCTCGGTAGCTTGTTATAGACCACATCAAACTTTGGGTCTTTTAATTGGGTATCAATGTTTTTAAAGCGAATAATACGATGTACTTCGCCTACATATAAATCGCCATCTTTAATTGCTATGCCAGAGGGCATATTAAGGCCTTTAGCCACAACAATTTTTTTATCTGCTACACCATCGCTATTATGATCAATAAGTGCATATACGTTGCCCGCTTTACGAGAACCTACATACACAATCCCTTTTTTTGAAACGGCTATTTGACGTGCATTTTCTACATCGCTCGCAAATAAGCTTATTTCAAATCCCGGTGCTACTGTGAGCTTATCGAGTATATTTTTAGCCATTACAGGAGCGGTAGTCAGCCCAAGTAACAGCAAACTTCCTAGTAGTTTTTTCATTCGCCTCTCCTAGTGTTAAGCACAGGTAATTAAACGAGTGCCTTGTTACCATGATCTTCTAACCATTGACGACGATCAGGCGATCGTTTCTTAGCAAGCAGCATATCCATCATTTCCATGGTTTCTACTTCTTCATCAAGCGTAAGCTGCACTAAACGTCGGGTATTTGGATCCATCGTAGTTTCACGAAGTTGTAACGGGTTCATTTCACCCAGACCTTTGAATCGTTGTACGTTTACTTTACCGCGTTTTTTCTCGGCTTCTATGCGCGCCAAAATAGCGGTTTTTTCTTCTTCATCAAGTGCGTAATAAACTTCTTTACCAATATCAATTCTAAATAATGGCGGCATTGCTACATACACATGCCCTGTTTTTACTAACTCTGGAAAATGACGAACAAACAGTGCACATAATAACGTCGCGATGTGTAGTCCATCCGAGTCAGCATCGGCCAATATACAAATTTTATTGTAGCGCAGTCCCGACATATCCGTTGACTCGGGATCAATACCCAATGCCACTGAAATATCGTGCACTTCTTGTGATGCGAGTATTTGGCCTGACTCAACTTCCCAAGTATTTAAAATTTTACCACGTAGCGGCATAATTGCCTGAAATTCACGGTCTCGCGCTTGTTTAGCAGAGCCACCAGCAGAATCACCTTCCACTAAAAATAATTCGGTACGGTCGTTATCGGCCGCGCTACAATCTGTTAGTTTACCCGGTAAGGCAGGACCTGCAGTAACACGTTTACGCACTACTTTTTTAGCTGCACGCAAGCGAGTTTGCGCATTTGAAATACATAACTCAGCTAATAATTCTGCTGTATCTGTATGTTCATTTAACCATAAACTAAACGAGTCTTTTACTACCCCCGATACAAACGCAGAACATGAGCGTGATGATAGTTTTTCTTTTGTTTGACCGGCAAATTGAGGGTCTTGCATTTTAACCGACAACACGTAACTACAACGATCCCAAATGTCATCAGGAGTTAATTTCACACCACGAGGGAGTAAGTTTCTAAACTCACAAAATTCACGCATTGCTTCAAGCAAGCCTTGGCGTAAACCATTTACATGCGTACCACCTTGCGCGGTAGGAATAAGGTTTACGTAGCTTTCAGCTATTGATTCACCACCTTCTGGTAGCCATACAACAGCCCAGTCAGCGCCTTCAATTGAACTTTTAAATTCACCTACAAATGGGTCTTGCGGTAATGTTTCAAAACCTTTAATTGCTTCAACTAAATAATCTTTTAAGCCTGTTTCGTAAAACCATTCTTGGGTTTCTTTTGTTTGCTTATTAACAAACTTAATTCGCAGCCCTGGACACAAAACTGCTTTGGCTTTTAATAAATGATTAAGTTTGGTAATTGAGTAGTTTGGTGAATCAAAGTAGCTGACATCAGCCCAAAAACGAACCGTAGTTCCGGTGTTACGTTTACCCACTGTACCAATTACATTTAAGTCTTCTACTTTATCGCCGCTTTCAAATGCCATTCTGTATTGTTGAGCATCGCGTCTTACTGTTACTTCTACACGCGTAGATAACGCATTTACTACCGAAATACCTACGCCGTGTAAACCGCCCGAAAACTGATAGTTTTTGTTGGAAAACTTACCACCGGCATGCAGCTTAGTGAAGATCAATTCAACCCCAGGGATACCTTCTTCTGGGTGAATATCAATAGGCATACCGCGCCCATCATCGCTTACTTCAAGCGAGTTATCTTCGTGGAGTATTACGTCGATACGGGTAGCATGGCCAGCCATGGCTTCATCGACACTGTTGTCGATAACCTCTTGACCTAAATGATTTGGACGTACGGTATCGGTGTACATCCCTGGACGTCTTTTTACCGGATCTAATCCATTAAGTACTTCAATGGCTTCGGCGTTATAATTTTGATCACTCATAGTTTTTGTCTTTATATCCGCTAAGGCTCTAATACGTTTTACTAGTTTTATTGTTATATGCGCTAAAGCGTTAATATAGTAACTAACCTTTGTTCAGGTTAACTAGTTTTACGTGATTTTAAGAAAATCTACAATACTTGCAAAGGTGCGTTCAAATTCAACGTAGCTATGATCGCCACCAAATTCTATCAATTGCTTACATTGTGAATAATATTTTACCGCGTGTTGAAAGTTCAACACTTCATCGCCTGTTTGCTGTAATAAGTACAGTAACTCAGGGTGTGCTAATTTATCTACAGCGAGTAATTTAAGTGCCTCAATGTGACTGTTATTTAAATCGTAATGATAATCTTGATACGGATTATAATTAGGCCCAAGTAACGACTGTAATAAATTATAGGGTGCGACCGCGGGATTTATGACCACTGCAGGAATTTGATAACGCTGCGATAAATACGTGGCAAAAAAACCACCTAACGAGCTACCTAATAAAACGGTATTTGGCGTTAGTAATTGCTCAAGCTCAATTATAGCTTGTAGGGGCTCGTGGTTTAAGCTCGGTACACAATAATCAACGTCATAGTTTGCCATAAGCTCACCAAAGCGCACAGCTTTATATGATTTTTGTGAACTATTAAAGCCATGAATATAAATTACGCGTTTAGCCATACCACTTCCGTTTTTACTTCTACTTTATCTTTTTTACTGTTTATATTGAGAATTCTGTAAGCTGGGCCCGAATTTTTTTGCTCCCACTGTGAAGTGTGCTTTACAAACTGTATTGAGCTGGCTGGGGTCGCGT
The DNA here is from genome assembly GCF_014163565.1 of Pseudoalteromonas sp. SR45-5. NCBI lineage: Bacteria > Pseudomonadati > Pseudomonadota > Gammaproteobacteria > Alteromonadales > Pseudoalteromonadaceae > Pseudoalteromonas > Pseudoalteromonas sp. SR45-5. The sequence continues at coordinate 7,366 of NZ_JACJDN010000064.1, forward strand.
ATATGGGCAACCCTCTAAAGCTTTGCTGGTAATCATTATGAACATGACCATGGAAAAGCGCTGATGTGTTGTTACTGTTTACTAAAATATTTAAAAGCTGTGGACCATTTTCTAATAAGTGCTTATCAAGGTAGCCATTTATTGGTAGCGGATTATGATGACAAAATATAATCTTACTATTATTAGAGTCGACTAAAACGTCCGTTATTTCATCTAAGTGCACACCAGTAACCCATCCTGCAGGCGTAGGTCCTTTAGAATTAACTAGAAGTAGCTCAACCCCATTAGCAATAATATGTTTAGCCGGACTTATTTTCCCACCACTTATGCGATTAAGCATTACTATTTCATCATGATTACCTGGCACCCAAAATACAGGGCAAGTGATGTCACTGGCATTTATAAGTTCGCTAAATAATAAGTACGATTCGAAACTATGGTCTTGTGTTAAATCACCACCAAAAATTACGCAATCTACTGGCTGCTCAGCGATGTGTGCCAAAGCTTGTTCAAAATGAGCTGCAGTATTTACATTAAAATATTCACCATTTTTATCTGCAAATAAATGGCTGTCGGTAATATGCGCAATGCACAAAGATGATTTATCAAATGTATATGTATCATCAAACCAAGCCATTATTTACATCCCAATTTAATGTTGCTTGCCCGTGCTCTACACAGGCCACTAACCAGTCGTATAAAAAAGCATTAAGTTGATACTTTTCATCTTTTTGATGCATTTTAGGGTTGGGGTATCCGTACGATGGTTTTATGCGTTGATGGTAATCGTGATGAATAATTTCAGCTACTTTCGCATCATGATACAAGCGAGCCGTTAAATACAGCGGCGCTATCCCTTTAACCATTCCTGTTAGCTGCTTAATTGAAATATCCATAGTGTATTTTGCGCTGCCATCAATTTTTGTAGCAAATTCACTGTTGCCAAGTTTTACTTCACGAATGCTTCCTATATTGCGCTCGCTCGGTAACAACTTTAATAGTCGCACATAGTTATGCTCACAAAGTGTTAAATACTTTGGGAGGCTTTGAATATATCGATTTGTTGCTAATTGTGCTGTCAAAGTTCCGCCATAATATTAGTAAGAGTTTATACCCATTTGCTTGCCATTTTTTCGCGATTTAGCGCAAGCCACTGCATACAAATAACCGTTGCCGCATTATCCATTTCACCGTTATTGAGGCGCATTAGCGCATCATCAACCGATAAAATATGAGTTTTTATATCCTCGCCTTCAGTTTCAAGACCATATACACCTGATTTCACTTGGCTTAAATCAGCACGCGCTAAATATAAATGTAAGCGCTCAGTTGTACCGCCAGGGCTTGATAGGTATGAAAGCATAAATTCAAGTTCAGTTAATTCAAGCCCTGCTTCTTCATACGCTTCTTTTTTTACAACTGATTCGTAATCCGTACTGCCGTCAGTCATTCCGGCTATACATTCTAGTAGCCACGGCGAATGCTTACTTTTAATAGCGCCAATACGTATTTGCTCAATTAAAAGAACAGTATCTGATATTGGGTCATAAGGGAGTACTGCAATTGCATCGCCACGTTCTAATATTTCTCGGCTAATTAGCTCTGATTTTCCACCCGCAAAAAGAGCATGTTCAAACTGGTATAAATCAACCTGAAAAAAACCTTTATAAAGGTTTTTTATTGGCTTTAAATTTACATCTTTATGTGTAAATTGAACGAGCTTTTTATCAACCACGTGCCTACCTCCTACTTATCTAAAGCTTTAAAATGCGTTAATATATTCTGTTACACTTGAACATACTGTTTTACTAATTATTTTTTTTGTTATGCAGTAAAACAGGTTAACATGCTTTTAGTACAAAAATTGTCTAAGGACCGAACCCCACATGAAAAAGAACATTCTTGCGGCGCTAGTTAGTTTATCATGCGCACTAGGTGCAACAGCAGTGAAAGCTGAAGATTTACTACAAGTTTTTGAAATAGCAACAGCTAACGATCCTACTGTTTTAAAAGCAAAAGCCCAAGCCGATGCGCAGTCTTACCAAAGCGATTTGGCGATGAGTGCACTATTACCTCAAATTGGTTTAACTATGGGTTATACGAAAAGCGATGCAACGTCGTACCAAAGCGTTGGCGACTTATCTAACCAAGTTAAAGTTGAAAGTGACACAGACCAATTCTCTCGTGGTGTAAGTTTAAGCCAAACATTATTTGATTTAGGTGCTTGGAACACTTTAGATATTGCCGATAAGCAAGCTCTACAAGCAAGCGGCCTATATGATGCAGCTAAACAAAATTTAATTGTACGCGTTGCTGAAGGTTATTTTAACGTATTAAGTGCCAGTGATAACCTTGAATTTGTCGAAGCTGAAAAACGTGCCATTGCACGTCAACTTGAGCAAACAAAACAACGTTATGCAGTAGGTTTAACAGCTATAACAGACGTACACGAAGCACAAGCTCAGTTTGATAACTCAGTAGCCCAAGAAATTATTGCCAGTAATGCTGTAGAAACTGCACGCGAGCAACTTCGTGAGATAACTGGTAAATATCACGAAAAATTAGACTTTTTAAATACAGATACTTTCTCAACAACTAAACCAACTAAGCGCTCAAGCGACTTTGTTAAAGTAGCTGAAGATAAAAATATCAACTTACAAGTCTCTAAAGTAACGGTTGATATTGCAAAAGATCAAATTGAATTAGCAAAAGCAGGTCATTATCCAAAACTAACTCTAAGTGCAAGTTATGGTGACTCTCTTACAGACACTCAAATAAATGGCGCTAATTTTGATGACCAACCGCGTTCAGACTCAAGTTCTGTTGGGCTTAACTTTAGCGTACCTTTATATTCAGGTGGCGCAACGGTTGCTGCAACAAACCAAGCGCGTGCGTTTTACGTATCAGCGAGCCAAGATTATGAAACAAATTACCGCGCAGTCACTCGCACAGTAATTACATCTTATAATCAAGTTGTTTCAGATATTGCGACTTACAAAGCGCTAGAGCAAGCGGTTGTTTCAGCTCAAAGTGCCCTTAAAGCAACTGAAGCCGGTTTTGAAGTAGGTACTCGTACCATTGTTGACGTACTAGTGAGTACGCAAAATTTATACGATGCAAAACGTAACCTTGCTGATGTGCGTTACCGTTATGTGTTATCTACCCTTCGCTTAAAGCAAGCTGCGGGTACATTAACAAGTGAAGATTTAGTGGCTATAAACCAAGGTTTAAAATCAGCTTAACTTTTACAGCTAAACATAATATAGATTTATTCGAAGCCAGCATGTAGCTGGC
>NZ_JACJDN010000650.1:0-2165 GCF_014163565.1 Pseudoalteromonas sp. SR45-5
CGAAAAACAAATCCCGTTAATACGCTTAGAAACAGGCCCAAAACAAATAAAATCAATCAATTTATATGAAAATTTAGGCTTTAAACGCTGTAGCAGTTTTGGCTCATATGTAGATAATCCACAAAGTGTTTTTATGGAATTAGGGCTTAGTAAATAAGTTCATTAACGCTGCGACATGTTAAAGCTTAATGTGTCGTAAATATCTTCCTTCATTATTATCTTGTAATAAAAGTCATACTCAAACTAGTAACTATAAAAGCAGCTTTTATAGTGATGCAAAAATACTTCACTGTTTTTAACACCTGTCTTCGTATAAAATCTGCCTCGATAATTAGTGACTAACTTACAAAGCGAGAATTTTTATCTTTTCTAAAAGTAGCAATAAACAAATGAGCGAAATAACAGTAGTAACCCACAATGGTAATTTTCATGCAGATGACGTTTTTAGTATTGCGGTACTTAAACATGTTTTGCCAACGTTTAAATTGGTACGCACACGCGATAAAGCGCTTATAGAAAGTGCCGACTACGTAATAGATGTAGGTGGGGAATACGATCCTGAAACTAATCGCTTTGATCATCATCAACGTGGTGGTGCAGGCGAGCGAGAAAATGGCATTCCTTTTTCATCATTTGGTTTAGTGTGGAAAAAATACGGCTTAGCACTGTGTGATGATAACCAGGCCGTTGCTGATAGAGTGGATTCAGGCTTAGTTTCAACTATTGACGCCATTGATTGTGGTCATGTTGAAGGTGTATCAAAAGGAATAAGCTTGAGCCAAACAATTTCAATGTTTAACCCTACATGGGAAGAAGAAAGTAACTTTGATACCTGTTTTGATGAAGCCGTTGAATTTGCAGCACGTATGCTCATTCGTTTTATCGCCTCAGCTCACGGTAGTGTTAATGCAAAAGAGATTGTCGCCAGAGCAATTGAAAATGCAGACGATGCCAGAGTAATCGTGCTTGAAAAGTACACACCGTGGAAAAAAACAGTGCATATTTTATCAAGTGAGGCGCTATACATGGTTTACCCATCGCATTCTGGGCAATGGATATTACAAACAGTACCCGTTGAGCCTGGCTCGTTTGAAGATAGAAAACCGCTTCCTAAAGCATGGTCTGGTTTATCTGATCAAGCGTTCGTAGATGAAACAGGTATTGATGACGCAGTGTTTTGCCATAATGGCTTATTTATAGCGGGTACCAAGTCGTTTGAAAGCACAATGAAACTTGCCACTATGGCGCTTAGCGAATAACAACGCACTAAGCATAACAATTTGTATTGATTGTTATGCTTGTTATTTTTGCGCGGAGCATTATGTTTGAATTAAAAACAATCGCACTTTTTACTATTACAGCCTTAGCAGAAATAGTGGGTTGCTATTTGCCCTACCTTTGGCTTAAGCAAGATAAGAGCATTTTACTTTTAATTCCTGCAGCGTTAAGTTTAGCACTATTTGCATGGTTGCTATCTTTACACCCTACTGCAGCAGGGCGTGTGTATGCTGCTTATGGCGGCGTATATATTTGTGTTGCGCTATTATGGTTATGGGTTGTAGATGGCGTAAAGCTTACTATGTGGGATATTATCGGTGGTCTAGTTGCACTGCTAGGTATGGCAATAATTATGTTCGCCCCAAAAAGTGCATAGCTAGCTTATACTCAATTAATCGAATTCGCCTATACACTACTGCAACTTTCCACTTTCAATACCACAGGCAATACCTAACGCTACATATGCGCCAAGTAATGATTGAAACTGGTGGATGTAGGCTAAGCGTTTTTGACGTGCAGTTTTTATTCACTTTGTAGAATACATAGGTAATACTTGGTCACAACACGCAGCCTCAAATGTGAGTAATTGAGGCATGAATAACGTCTAGCTCTAATCCATCAAAAGTAAGTTTTATAAACAAAGTAACTCAAGATGAATTTTATTGAACGAGCTAATTCATTTTTACTAATAAAATTTATAATGAGTCATTTAAAAATAGCCATTTTTTATAACTTTTCTTATCTTTAAAAATCATCAAAGTCCTGTTTTATATATGCTAGCGGGCAATAGTTGTTTGGTTATTTTTTTAACATCAAAAATCACTCGTTACGAGTAAAAATACTTGTTGGACTTGAATCTCTATTTTTCTTTTAATGCGCGGCACTAG
>NZ_JACJDN010000651.1:0-2156 GCF_014163565.1 Pseudoalteromonas sp. SR45-5
TGTTTATTTAAAAAGCAGTTGAACTAAAAGAGTGATTTTTATCTTTACCTTTGGCGAAACTTCTCTATAATTCGTCGTCATTGCAGGGGCGTAGTTCCAATTGGTAGAACAGCGGTCTCCAAAACCGATGGTTGGGAGTTCGAATCTCTCCGCCCCTGCCATTTCTTCTTTACATCGTTTTTATTACTTCTTATATTGTTCAAATGTCTAATCTACTGAGTTGTTATGCATCCACGTTACGCAGCTATTTTTGATATAGAAAATCTTGAACTCAATCAGCATTATTGTTCTCAAACAAATGACCAAGCAGATACTTTATCGCAAAGCACGACAGCTAGTTCTTTAACGATAAATGAGCAACTATTTGCAGACATTAAGCTCAGTGCAGGGGCTATTATTATAAATAGCGTTGTACAGGGTAGTGAGATGCAATTAAACGACAATCAGCTTACATTGCCAACCCCACAGCTCAACGCCTCTGAGAAGCGTGCTTTATGGGCTTTAATGAGTGAACACCTTGATAAACTTTAAATCAGTAGATGAAACTGCAATACCTCAATTAATGACCATCGAAACAGCATGTCATAGCCATCCGTGGACTTTAAATACAATGAGTTCATGTATAGGCGGGCGCTATTTTAATGTTGCCGCATTTGATGAGGTGAGCATGATTGGTTTTTATATTGGTGAAAAAGCAGGGCCTGATTTTACGCTTATGGATATTTGTGTAACACCAAGCCACCAGGGTAAGGGTATTGCAAGGCAGTTGTTAGCCCAGTTTATTGAATATGGTGAACAGCAAAATGCTGAAAACCTCTTTTTAGAAGTACGCGAATCTAATACGCGGGCTATTGCGCTATACGAGAACGCTGGCTTTACAGAGATGTCAGTGCGTAAAAACTACTATCCAAGTGATAATCCGGCCAAAAATGGCTTTGAAGACGCTATTTTAATGGGCATGGCATTAGGTTTAAACTTTTCATAATTAAAGTCGGTGGTTAGCGTTTTAAGCATAGAGCACTAACGCACCGAACTTGTACTATTTTGTAAGTTTTCTTTTAGGTTACTTTGCCACTAATTGCTTGCTCAATGGCTGCTATTAATTTATTTACTAGCTCGTCTCTTGGCACTTTATTGTTACTTTTTAAATTTTCTTCAAGTGCCGCAGCGCTGTGGTAAATCTCATCAAAATTAAAGCATCCAGAACTACCTTTAATACTGTGCGCTATACTTCTTAATGCTTCCCAGTCATCACAATGTTGCAGAGTTTTAACTTCTTCTAAATAAGTAGGTAAGTTGGCTAAATAGTTATCAGTAATTTGCTGAAACTTTTCGCTTTTTAATAAGCTGTCCCACTTATTTTGATTATCCTTTTCAAGATGTAGGTAGCTTACGAGTACATTTTCCAGAGCATCTTTATCAATGGGTTTAGCGAGTGCTTTGTTGCAGCCAGCTTCTAGGTAAGTGCCTATATCGTGGTTCATTACATTAGCAGTAAGGGCAATAATGGGGCCATCGTATGCTGCATGACGAAGCATTTTAGTCGCTTCTAATCCGCCCATTACAGGCATTTGCATATCCATTATAATAAGCTGATAGTCATTAACGAGTGCCATTTCTACAGCTTTTGCGCCATTACTAGCAATATCGGGTTCAAGGCCCCAAGTTTGCAGTAATAATTTAATTAATAGTTGGTTATCAGGGTTATCCTCAGCGACTAAAATATTAGCCTCAAAGTTATTGGTCGCAAACGATAAGAGAGGGTCTTTCTCTGGTATTAACTGGCTTTCTTGCGTTAAAAACTCAAGCATTGGTTGATCATCAGATAACTGACACGACACCCTAATTGTAAAGCGGCTACCAACGCCAACTTCACTTTCAAGCGTTACATCGCCACCAAGTAACAGTGCTAAATTTTTAGAAATACACAACCCAAGGCCTGTACCACCAAAACGACGTGTGGTTGTGGCATCGGCTTGCTCAAACGGTTTAAACACACGGTCTATTTGATGCTCAGACATCCCAATGCCGGTATCTTTAATTACAAATTCTAGCTTTTGACTTGCTTGTAAATAATGCACGCAAATAGACACACTGCCATTTTCGGTAAATTTAACAGCGTTATTTGCAATATTTATAAGTATTTGTTTTAAGCG
>NZ_JACJDN010000652.1:0-2147 GCF_014163565.1 Pseudoalteromonas sp. SR45-5
AGCTTAATAGCCAAGCTAAACACCTGTAGGCGCTCAGCTTGCTCGCGCGAAAAGCGAAGCTTTTAAATTGTAGGTGGGAGTTTCTCTCGCGTTTTTTGAACTTAAGCAGTATTGTTATTCGGTACTTCAATGATATTCTAAGCAAATACATGATTGAAAGGACGCCTCATGATTCTAAAAGATAAAACCCTCATCAACAGCAACTCATCTAAAATACAAGCAGGTCAAAAGCAAGAGCTCGACGTTGCCTTTTATTTACGCCGCGCCTTTAAAGATCATAGTCAGGTATTTGTGTTTAACGATGTAAAATTTAAACACAATGACGAAACCGCACAAATAGACCACCTAATAGCATACACCTATGGCTTTATTCTTATCGAATCTAAAAGCATTACAGGCGAAGTAACGATTAATGAACATCAAGAATGGAGTCGTAGTTATCGCGGCAACTGGCAAGGTATGCCATCGCCAATAAAACAGGTTGAATTACAACTAGAGCTATTAAAAAGCCTAATGCGCGACAATGCACCAAAGCTACTCACTAAATTATTTGGCAAGCTGCAACAGGGTTTTGGTGGCAGAGAGTGGCATAGTATTTGTGCCATATCGAGCAACGCCATTATCAACCGGAAAAACACACCAAAAGCAATTGAAGACCGATTAGTTAAATCAGAATTTATAACTGATAAATTACTCGAAATAATGAAGCTTCCTGCGTCTAAACCTAATCCGCTTCATCTTTTTACAACGAACGTTCGACCGTGGTTCAGTGAAGAAACACTGGATAGAATTTGCCAGTTTATTTTAGAGCAAAATATATCACCTATCTTACAAGAGCCTTCATATGTATCTGCAAAGATAAGCGAATCAGAACCTGTTTACGATGATACTTTAATAGCGACCAAGCAAACCATTACTGAACAAGTAAAACCTAAAACTGATCTAATCAAAGAGATAACATTAGCTTGTAAGCAATGTAATAGTTCGAGTAATTTACAGCCTCTTTCCGGACGTTATGGTTACTTTGTGAAATGCGGCAATTGCAGTGTAAACACACCAATGAAATCACCATGCCCAGAGTGCTCAAGCATCAATACTAAAACAAGCAAACGTAAAGAAAATTACTCTTTAGTATGCAAAGATTGTGAGATAAGTACGCCTATTAAGCTTTAGCACTTGTTGGTGCGATTTTACATCGCGCTTTCTCTTTAATAACTAGCTCATTACCTCAATCAACAAGCAAAGCTCACCTAAACACCTGTAGGCGCCCAGCTTGCTCGCGCGAAAAGCGTAGCTTTTAAAATAATTGACTTAATATCGCGTTGACGATGGCAACCAAAGAGAAGTAACCGCCGACTTCTCTTTGGAATCTCTCGGCGCCCCGAGGATCACACTATTTCCTCAATTTAAATTAATGATATGAACGTAAATGCTGTGTATTCGCGGCCCATGGCGATGGCGCGTCTAAGAATAACGGACTGTGAGCTTATGTACCACTTTTAAGATGAAATCTCATTCGAGGTTTTTGCCAGATTGCTGGCAGCAACCAAGGGGCGCATAGCGCCGTACGCCCCTTAGAACCCCACGGCGCCCCGAGGATCACACTGTTTCCTCAAGCTAAAAGTTGATATAAACGTAAACGCCGTGTATTCACCATCCATGGCGAAGTCACGGCTTAACTTGCATCCATGCAAGTAATTACTCATCAATTTTTAGCTTTCGGGTGTAATCACGGGGGAATTGTCTTAACTGCAGCGTTTAGATTTATCGTAGGCGTTAAGCTTGCTGACGCGAAAAGCTAGCAAATTAAACACTGTGTAGAGAGTATAATTTTTCAGGCTAAAACTTATCACCTTCTGAGTCCATCTTGTTCACTAGCTCCATAGATATTTCTTGCAGTGCTCTTTTAACATCTAAAGATATAAAACCAAGATCTAAAGGATTAGAAATCGCTAAATCGGAATTTTTAAATTCACGTAAATTTGCGATATTGGCTAAATAACTTTCGAGTAACTCTGGTTTTGCTTTTCGTTTTAAATTTTGGCGAAAAGTTTCAACAAACTTATTAATTTCTTCTGTGTCATCATCTTCAAAGCGCTCACAATAAACTCGCTTAGCCATTTCTTTCTGACTTAAATCAAGTTCTT
>NZ_JACJDN010000653.1:0-2143 GCF_014163565.1 Pseudoalteromonas sp. SR45-5
ATTCATGTTTCCGCGTAGGGCTGGTATATACATTGAAGCTACTTATTTAATAGTCGCTTAATTTAGCGTTATTACTTTATTAATTTGATACTAAACGAGGAGATGATGATGAATTGTTTGCAGTTTGATTCAAACGCTAAAAGACCTTTAACCCGCGTTTTAAAACCAACTTTTGCGATACTACTTACCGGTGTGTTACTACAAAATAGCGCACTGGCAAATGTAAAAGTTCAAATGCACCAAGTAACTAAGTCAGGCCAAGGGCAATCACTAGGTACTATTACACTAACAGAAAATGATAACGGCGTTGTTTTTACACCAAGTTTAAAAGGTTTAACACCGGGGCAGCATGGTTTTCATGTTCACCAATTTGCTAGTTGTGAACCCAAGAAAAAAGGCGAGAAAGTTGTGCCGGGGGGCGCCGCTGGTGGGCATTTCGATCCAAAAGCTAGCGAGCATCATGATGCTCCTTGGGGGGATGGTCATTTAGGCGATTTACCGGCGTTGTATGTAAATGAAAGTGGCCAAGCTAAATCGCCTGTTTTAGCACCAAGGCTCACGCTTGAAAAACTTAAACAACACGCAGTAATGATTCACGAAGGAAGTGATAACTATGCAGATAAGCCAAAGCCATTAGGTGGCGGTGGCAAACGTGTTGCTTGTGGCGTAATTGAGTAAATATAAGGAGAAAGTTATGCCATATCAAAATCGTGATGAATTACCTGAGTCGGTAAAAAGTAACTTACCTAAACATGCTCAAGACATATATCAAGAGGCGTTTAATAGTGCGTGGGATACCTACAAGGACCCAAGCGATAGAAAAAACGACGACGACCGCGAAACCACTGCGCACAAAGTGGCTTGGTCTGCGGTTAAAAATAGCTACAGTAAAAATGATAATGGAAATTGGGTTAAGTCGAGTAACTAGTTTTGATCAAACTAACAAAGCTAGAGCATTAAAAAGCCGCTACAGCATATTGTAGTGGCTTTTTTATAGAGCCCAGTGATTAATCACTTTTCTATTTATCCGTTAAACAATACTTTACGGCATGTTTGAGTAAAATTGGTAAGCAAAACCATAAGTACTGCTTTAAACACGAATGTGAGTTTGGTTTAAATTTGCGTTATTATTTATTTGTATTAGCCAATCAGAGAACACTTTGAATTATTTAGCTCATCTTTATTTAGCGCAGCCCACAGCCGATTCTCACTTTGGGAACCTGTTGGGTGACTTTGGTGGAAAAAGACATGTAAAGCACTTACCAAACACAGTTAAAAATGGCCTCGATAACCATTATTTAGTTGATAAATTTACCGACTCTCACCGCGCAGTTAAACACGCTAAACAATACTTTTCACCCGAGCGTAAACGCTTTGCTGGTGTGGCTATTGATGTGGTGTTTGATCACTTTTTAATTGTGCATTGGCAACGATTTAGCAAGCAACCTTTAAGTGATTTTAAGTACACCAGCTATCAGCTTTTAAATAACCGTATACCTGTTATGCCAGCGCGAATGCAGCATGTTGTAACAAGTATGACTAAAAACGATTGGTTTAAAGAGTACGAAACCGTTGAGGGAGTAGGGCTTGCGCTCGATAACATAGCCAAACGCATTCGTTTTACGAACACTTTTGCGGGCGCGGCTGATGACATAGCACAGTATTACGATGAATTAGAAGCCGTGTTTCTAGCGTTCTTCCCGGAGCTAATTAAGCATGTAAGTGAGTTTGACCTTGAAAGCACCCCAAAAAATGGCATAAAGCGCATTATTTAAAGTTTTCATCAATTGTTAATCTTTTGTGATAAGTTAAGGTGAAAAAAACGCTACTCTAATACAAATTAATTTTTGAGTGTTTTTAATGAATCGCAATTACTTGGCTATTGTGGGCTTTGCTGTTTTAGCGGCATTTCTATCTGGTTCTGTATTAGCTTTTGACTTCGACTTAAAATCGGTACGCACAACTATTTCAAATCCAAATACTAGCCATGCGTTAATATACGACGACTTGGCTGGGAGTAATCAAAAAACACTGTTTTCGTTAGAGCCCATAAATAACCAGCGTGTGGGTGTGTTTTTTGATATTAACGATATTGAAATTGGCTACTCTGCCGACATTTTTGAAGATGACGTTGAAACAAAAA
>NZ_JACJDN010000654.1:0-2137 GCF_014163565.1 Pseudoalteromonas sp. SR45-5
GTTAAATTAACGCACCTAATTGGTGCGTTTTTTTTGTTATTTAGTTTCTGTTTTTCACTAACTTATTGTTTTAAAGTATATAAAAATAGTGGCACAAAGGTTGGATTGTTTAACCCAACAGGATAACAATAAAGAGTCCGAGGGGGCCGCTATGAAAATGATTAGTGCAATCATAAAACCATTTAAATTAGACGACGTGCGTGAAGCACTCGCTGATTTAGGAATTGAGGGGATGACAGTAGTTGATGTTAAAGGTTTTGGACGTCAACGAGGTCATACTGAGTTATATCGTGGTGCAGAATACCAAGTAGATTTTATTCCTAAGATCAAACTTGAAATTGCAACTCGTACTGAAAATTGTCAACGCGTTGTTGAAGCAATTACTAAAATTGCATCAACAGGTAAAATCGGTGACGGGAAAATTTTCGTGTACGACTTAGATCAAATTGTTCGTATCCGTACTGGCGAACTTGACGAAGAAGCAATTTAAGGGGGTCTCATGGAAAATACAATAATAGAACTAAAGTTTTCACTCGATACCTTCTATTTTTTAATATCAGGTATATTAGTAATGTGGATGGCAGCAGGTTTTGCCATGTTAGAAGCGGGCTTAGTTCGCTCTAAAAACACAGCTGAAATTTTAACTAAAAATGTCGCGCTGTATTCAATTGCATGTACGATGTTTTTATTAGTTGGCTACAACATTATGTATGTAGACAATGCCGAAGGTGGTTTTATTCCTTCAATAGGCGCTTTAATTGGCACACAAGCTGCTGATGCTGACCATTCTTTAGAATCTGATTTTTTCTTCCAAGTAGTATTTGTTGCAACGGCTATGTCGATTGTATCGGGTGCAGTTGCTGAGCGTATGAAGCTATGGGCTTTCCTTGGCTTTGCTGTAGTACTAACTGGTTTTATTTACCCTATTGAAGGTTACTGGACATGGGGTGGTGGTTTCTTATCTGAAATGGGCTTTGTAGATTTTGCAGGTTCTGCAATTGTACATGGCGCAGGTGCAGCTGCTGCACTAGCGGGTGTACTAATCCTAGGTGCTCGTAAAGGAAAATATGGTAAAAACGGTGAAATATACCCAATTCCAGGTTCAAACTTACCACTTGCTACACTAGGTACATTTATTTTATGGATGGGTTGGTTTGGCTTTAACGGTGGTTCTCAATTACTACTTTCGGATAAAGAAAACGCAACTGCGGTAGGTCAAATATTACTTAATACTAATGCAGCTGCTGCAATGGGTGCTATTGCTGCACTGTTTGTATGTAAGATACTTTGGGGCAAATCAGATTTAACCATGGTATTAAACGGTGCATTAGCAGGTTTAGTTGTAATTACTGCTGACCCACTTTCACCTTCTCCATTAATGGCATGTTTACTAGGTTTACTTGGTGGCTCATTAGTTGTGTTTAGCATTATAGCACTTGATAAAGTTAAGATTGACGATCCAGTAGGTGCTATCTCTGTACACGGTGTGTGTGGTGCATTAGGTATTATGTTAGTACCGCTAACCAATGGTGATGCAAGCTTTGTTAATCAGTTAATTGGTTTAGTATGTATTCTTGCCTTTGTATTTGTAGCATCATTTATTGTTTGGACTGTGCTTAACAAAACAATGGGTATACGAGTAACTGAAGAGGAAGAACTAAACGGTATGGATCAACACGATTGTGGTATTGAAGCCTACCCAGAGTTTGTTTCTGTTCGAAATAGCTAATAGTTTATTTAAATAATAGTGTGTTTACATAAAGCCCTACTTCGGTAGGGCTTTTTTTGTTTCAGGGGGGGTTAACTTTTCGGATGTTAGGATATGCCTAATATGCTAAGCTCACACTCGTGAATAACCCTTGGAATAAATTACACTTAAATGGCCGACAATAAAAAAACACCTACCAGCAAACCTGCAGCTAAACGTGCTAGTAAATCGTCAAGCACGACAAAAAAAAGCACATCAAAGGGCAGTAAAAAAACAGTGAATCCCACTGTTAAACGCTCTTTTATGAGAAAAACATGGTCAGTGTTTTGGAAATTCAGCTTGGCTGTTTTTATTGCAATGGCAATGTATTTCATTTATTTAGATTCAAAAACTACACGTATATTTGAAGGTAATAAATGGCAACTTCCA
>NZ_JACJDN010000655.1:0-2128 GCF_014163565.1 Pseudoalteromonas sp. SR45-5
TCCGCGTCCTGCTCACGCCCCTTACCTACATCCATGTAGGCAACAAAGAGTTAATCGTCCCTAGAAAGAACCCAAAGGGCAGCGTATGTTTGGTATTTATACTACGTTATCGCCTATTTATGGGAAATACCACACTACATAGGCTCTGCCTTGCCTAAAAACCAAACACACTACTGCAAATTCACCCACCAAAGATCAACACGCCCGAATACATTCAATATAAAATTAACTTTAGTATAGAAGACATTTATAATAACGCGATAAATAACAAGCAGTTTGAAGCTAAATTATTAATAAAAAATTCAAATTAAGCTTAAAATTGTAACCTTTCATATAAACCAGATGCTCTTGATACGCTTTTATTCATTGCTAGTTGCAGTACTTTTTTGTCAGCCACCAGCTCAAACTTATTTTTAGCGCGGGTTATTCCCGTATACACTAATTGCCTGTTAATACCCATGCGCGCTTGTTTTAGCGGTGGCAGTACCATAGCGGTGTAACTAAACTCTGAACCTTGTGATTTATGAATAGTCATTACGTATACTTTATCGTGTGCAGGGAGTCGTGCTGGCGAAAATGCTCGTTGATTACCTTGCTCGTCAATAAATATGGCTTTGAGCTGATTGCTTTCATCGGGCATTAAAATACCAATATCGCCGTTAAATAACTTAAGCTGGTAATCGTTTTGGCTCACCATAATGGGCATGCCTGTATAATGATGAGTATTAGGGCTAACTGTTATTAAACCTTGCTGTTGCAATACGCGCTCTATTCGCTGATTTAAGCTATGCACGCCGTAATCGCCCTCTCGTACCGCAGCTAAAAGCTGATAACTAGCAAAAGCAGCATGCACCTGTGCAACATCTGCACCTTGGGCAATTAAGTTAAGGTATTTTGCATAATGACTTGCTGCACTTTTAACAAGCTTTTCAATTGGTTTCGCTACAAAGTCGTAATCTAAAATTACATCGTTAAAACGCCCTTCGGTACTTTCTTGCTCAACGTAATTTAAAATACCGGTGTTATTTGTGTTTACCGCAAGTGCGAGTTGACCAATGCCGCTTTGTGCATCAAATCGATAACTGTGCTGTAAAAAGGCAACGCAATCTGCGAGTTTAAATTCACTCACGCTTTGCGCTACGAGCTTAGGCTCATTATTAAAACATAAGCTATTTAGCTCATCACAACGTGCTTGCGAGTAGCGTGGCGTTTGCCCAAGTGTTAAACCTTGGCATAAATCGCTCATTACGCTGCCAGTATCTACCGAGGCCAGCTGGTCTTTGTCACCTAGGAGTATTAATCTCGCATGCGCAGGCAGTGCTTCTATTAATTTAGCCATCAGCGATAAATCGACCATACTGGCTTCGTCAATAATCAGCACATCTAAATGCAGTGGATTGCTTTTGTTATGTCTGAATTTATTCGTAAACGGTTTTACGCCTAATAAGCGATGAATAGTTTGAGCGTTTTGCGGTATCAGCGTTTTTATATCATCAGGAATCGTTGTGAGCTTATTTTTAGCGCCTAAAATAGACTCACTTAAACGTGCAGCGGCTTTACCTGTCGGTGCCACCAGCTTAATGCTAAGCGGCGCGGTTTTATAAAGTGACTGCAAAATAGCCAACAACTTAGTCACTGTGGTAGTTTTACCGGTACCTGGACCACCCGTGATCACGCTAAAGCCTTTGGTGGCAGCAATCGCACACGCCACTTTTTGCCAATCAGTTTCAATTGCAGAATCAGCAGGAAAATAGGTATTTAAAAGTTCTGCCAATATTTCATTATTAATATTGAGCTTTCGCTCGCTCATGCTTAATAGTCTATCTGCGAGTGTTTGCTCATAACCGGCAAGGCGCGCAAAATAAAGTCGCTCTTTAAACAGTTGCAGTGGTTTATTTTCGCCCACGCTTTCATGGTTTTGCAAATAACTGAGCGCTGTATGTACATTAAAGTCATCACTAAACGGGCTTAGCGTACTGGGTACATTGCCATCTAGTTTATTAAAGTCGCTTTTGCGCAAGTTAAAAGGATTGCTCCAGTCAACCTCATTTAAAGTTAGGCAGCTATGCTGACTTTGCTGCGATAAGCACAGTAATAAAATAATATAAAACAGCTCATTATGTGTTTG
>NZ_JACJDN010000656.1:0-2122 GCF_014163565.1 Pseudoalteromonas sp. SR45-5
GAACGACAATGATTTTAAGGCTAACACTCGCTATGATAAGAACATTATTTGCACGTTTGAAAGGACGATCATGAAAACCTTACTTAAAATTGTAGGTGTAATACTTTTACTATGTATAGCACTAATTGTTGCCGCACCGTTTTTAATCCCTACTGATACTATTTTTAACAAAGTTTCAGAACAGGTAGAACAAACAACTGGGCGCACTCTTACTATTAAAGGTGATAAAACACTTAGCGTATTCCCTGCATTAAAGTTAGAACTTAACGACGTGCATTTTGCAAATATGGAATCAGGTTCGCGCGCCGATATGGCGAGTATGAAACAGCTTGCTGTACACATACCTTGGTTTTCATTATTTGGTGGTGAGTTTAAATTAGATAAGTTTGTGATAAACGAACCAAATATCCTATTAGAAACCGACAAAAATGGTAAAGCCAATTGGCAGTTGTTTGACGCAGTTGCAGAGCAACCAAAAGAGCAGAGCCAATCAGGTGAAGCGATAAAGCTTCCAGATAACTTTGATATTGAGTTAGGTGAGGTTGCTATTTATGGCGGCACATTTACTTATCTAGATGGTCAAACAGGTGCCAAACAACAAATTAGCGATTTAGAACTCGCTATTTTACTTCCTTCACTTCGTAAAACATTAGAAGTAAAAGGGGGTATTACTTATATGCAAGAGCGTTTTGATCTTGATATAAAATTAGATACTCCTGCTAAAGCAATTGAAGGTGCTACTTTTAATGTTAAACAAACCTTAGATTCTCGTTTAGTTGATTTAACGTTCGAAGGGAGCATAGCTAAGCAAGGCCAAGATATTAAGGGTCAGTTAGCACTAAGCGGTGAGTCTGTTAAAAGTATTGCGAAATGGCAAGGTGTAGAGCTAGACGCTAAAGACAATGCATTTAACGGATTTAGTGTAAACGGTAAAATGCACCTACTAGGTGAGAAATTTAATCTAGAAGATTTAGTTGCGACGTTAGACGCATTAGAAATAAAAGGTAAGAGCGAGCTTAACCTAGGTAAGCGTTTAGCAGTAAATGCTGATATTGATTTAGGTATGCTTGACTTAAACCCGTATCTACCTGAAGCAGTGGCAAAACAAGAAGAGCCAGAAGAGCAAGAAGATAAACCTGCAGAGCCAATAGTATGGGATGACACTAAAATTGATTTAAGTGCATTAAATTCACTAGATGCAAATGTAGTGATTCGTTCAAGTGGATTAAAAGCAAATGATATTAAATTAGGCGCAAATCAATTTACTGTTGCTTTAAAAAATAGCGTTGCAAAACTAAGCCTAGATAGCTTTTCTGCTTATGAAGGGTCAGGTAAAGGCGTTATCAATGTAAACGCACAGCAAGTACCTTATAAAATATCAACTAACTTTGACTTAGCTGGAATAGATGCACAGCCTTTATTAACGGATGCGGCAGGTTTTGACAAGCTAATGGGTAAGGGGTCTTTAAATTGGAACCTAAACACAACTGGCCAAAGTCAAAAGTCGTTTATTGGTGCGCTTAATGGAAAGCTTGGATTTGAGTTTGCTGATGGAGCTGTAAAAGGTGCAAATATAGCTGAGATGGTTCGTAAAGGTAAGGAACTCATTTCAGGTAACTTTGGTGCTGCATCTGAAGGGCTTGATACCGGATTTGAAGAATCTGAGCAAACAGATTTTTCAGCATTAACTGGAAGTTTTAACTTTACTAATGGCGTTGGCAAAAATACCGACCTATCACTTATCAGCCCACTTATTAGAATATCAGGTGAAGGCGACGTTGATTTACCGCAAACAACGGTCAACTATCGTTTGGTTACAGGTATAGTTGGATCTATCGAAGGTCAGGGAACTACCGATGACAGCACTGGCTTTAAAATACCACTACGTATAAAAGGGCCTTTCCACGATGTAGGTATAAAGCTAGATGTTGGTGATACGCTCAAAGATGAAGCTAAGCAGAAGGTCGATGAGGCAAAAGAAAAAGCCAAAGACAAAGCAAAAGATAAAATTAAAGATAAATTAAAAGGTTTATTTGGTTAATTTATTACACTTTAAACAAACAAGGCACATTACAGGTGCCTTGTTTGTTTTGTAACCACCTGTAAAATAGCTACATAGCCG
>NZ_JACJDN010000657.1:0-2120 GCF_014163565.1 Pseudoalteromonas sp. SR45-5
TAAATGTTTCGCTTGTTAGAAACCAAGCCCATATGCTTTGCTTATGAGCTTTTTTATGCATATTCATAAAATTTTAACCATAACACGCTACCTTCTATTCATTTCACAGTAGGCAATATCTATCTCTAAATAAATAATGTGCTAGTATAGTCCTCTACTCAGTTGTAAAATTAATTAATATCATGACGATACAAAACCTTTCTATTACTCAAAAAATCACAGCTTTAGGCAGTGTTATTGCTATATGCGTAGCGGCACTGATTGGCTTGACCTCTTTATACAGCTCTAAAGACATAATTGAGCAACGTATGATCGAGTCAGAGCTACCTAGTAAACTGCAAACAATCAGTAATCATATAGGCGGTGAAATTAATGAGTTACTTGGTGCTGCTCAGCAACTATCATCAAACGAATTTGTTTTACAGTGGGCTCAGTCTAGTAATCAAGACGACACCTTATTATTAAAAGAATTAAATCGTGTTGCCCAGCAATACGATTTAGCAACAGCATCTTGGGCAAATAGAGACACTGCACAGTACTGGAACCAAAATGGTTTTTTGCGTGTGTTAAAAAATGATACAGCTGATGGCTGGTTTTTTGCGTTCAAACAATCAAAACAACCTTATTCTATCAGTATTTATCAAGAGTCAGCCAATGATGTGAAAATGTTTGTAAATCATCAGCAAGCTAATGGTACTGGTTTAGCAGGTCTTGCAAAAAGCATCACTGATATGCAAAAGCTATTACAGCAATTTAAAATTGAGCAAACAGGTTTTGTATTTATTGCAGATAAAAATGGATTAATTCAACTTCATAAAGATGCCAATAAAGTAGCAAAAGCAAATATTGACGATTTATATACTGCAAATATTCACAGCCAACTATTTAATAGTAATGGCTTTGCACTAGAAGAAATTAACTTAAATGGCGAACCAACTCTTATAGCTGCAACCCCAATTAAAAACACTGACTTATATGTTGTAGCTCAAGTACCAAAAAGTGAAGTATTCGCAAGTGTAAACACCCTACAATGGCAAATATTTACTTTTACAGTAATCACCGCGTTAGTTGCTAGCTTGATTAGTTACTTACTTGCTCGCTCTCTTTCATCTCCACTTTCTAAAATGGCTGAGTTATTTTCACGCTTAGGCTCTGGCGATGCAAACTTAGCGTACCGCTTACCAGAATCAAGCCAACCAGAGCTCAACAATTTAAGTAATGGCTTTAACCAGTTTATAAATAAAATAGAAACAGCGATTACTCAAGTTGCCAGTGAAAGCCACGATATTCGCCAAAGTTCTGATCATGTATTTGAACAGGCAAAACGAAACTCGCAAGCAATTGATAATCAAAAAGAGCAAACAATATCTGTCGCAGCAGCTATCAACGAAATGGGCGCTACAGTGCAAGAAATAGCACAAAGCGCAGCGAATACAGCTAAGTTAACCGATAACAGCCGTGAGAACACCATTCAAAGCCACAAACAAGTATTACAAAGCCAGGCAACTATCTCAGCCCTAGCTAGCGATATTGATGGCATAACAGAGCAAGTTACTTTGCTTTCTAAAAAAACGGTTGATATAGCAAGTATTGTGGATTCAATTAGAGGGATATCGGATCAGACTAATCTACTTGCTTTAAACGCGGCAATTGAATCTGCTCGCGCAGGTGAGCACGGCCGAGGCTTTGCTGTTGTTGCTGATGAAGTACGCGCTCTGGCAAACCGTACATCGCAATCAACCACCGAAATTCAATCTATGATTGAAGAGCTTACAAGAATATCTGATGATGTAGTTAACGATATTAGCCAATCAAAAGATAAAGCGCAGCAAAGCGTTGGAGCCATGCAAAGCTCAGTAGAATTACTCGATGCGATAGCCGAAACAGCTAATCAAATAAACGATATGGCTACGCTTATTGCAACTGCAACTGAGCAGCAAAGTAATGTGGTTGCTGATGTAGGTCGTAACATAGAGCAAATAAGTGAAATTAGCGATAAAGCAATGAGCGAGCAAATCAATACAGAGCAAGCTATTCGTGACTTGGCAAACAGCGCTCAAACACTCGATGCACTTGTCGCTACCTTTGAAAAACATCGCTAAGCAGCTATAACTGCTATA
>NZ_JACJDN010000658.1:0-2116 GCF_014163565.1 Pseudoalteromonas sp. SR45-5
GTTAAATCTTAAACTGGCCAACTAAGTGTCCTAAGCTTTCACCACGCCCAGCTAAATGCTGACCAACTGAAGAGGTGGTTTTACTTGAAATAGTTAGCTCATTAACTATTTCTTGAATAGCAAATACATTACGGTTTATTTCTTCTGTAACGCTACTTTGCTCCAGCGCCGCTGTCGCAATTTGTGTGCTCATGTCGTTAATTGATCTAACTGAGCTTGTTACAGCGCCTAAACTTTCTGAAATAGCACGAGAGGATTCAACAGAGCGATTACAACTACTTTGGCTTGCTTGCATTGCTGCAACTGCATCTGATACTAAATTATGTAGCTCACTCAACATTTCACTAATCTCTAGTGTGCTAACTTGAGTACGACTTGCTAGGCTTCTTACTTCATCGGCTACAACTGCAAACCCTCTGCCTTGCTCACCTGCTCGCGCAGCTTCTATTGCAGCATTGAGTGCAAGTAAGTTTGTTTGCTCAGCAATTCCACCAATTACACTTAGAACGCTATTAATCTTTTTAGATTGATCACTGAGTGAATCAACCTGTTCAGCAGCTAGGTTAATTTCGCCCATTAAGTTTGAAACCTCACAGAGTGAAATATCAACACACTCTTGAGCTTTAGCAACTTCTTGCGTTGCCGCTTGAGTTGACTCTGCCACTTGGTTTGTATTTTGAGCCACCTCATGAGAAGTAGCCGACATTTCGGTAATAGCCGTTGCAACAAGGTCTGTTTCATGATTGTGATTAAGTAACTTGTCTTCAATTAATCGTGTTTGTGTATTTATGTCACCAGAAGCTGTTTTTACATCGTGTGTTACATCAACCACATTAGCAATAATGCCATGTAGCTTATTTACAAACATATTAAATGCTTCGCCAAGTTGACCTATTTCATCATTAGTATCAATGTCTAGACGCTTAGTTAAATCGCCCTCACCTTTTGCAATATCGTCAAGGCTTTGCGCCATGCGCTGTATTGGTTTTACCATTGTGTTTGCGGCAACTAACGCACATATAATTGTTAAAACAACCCAAAATAAAGCAATTAATAATAAGGTCATTACCTTATCATTCATGTGCTCTTGCATTGTTGTTTGGTATTTAAGTAGCTCTGCGTCTATATCATCCATATATGCACCAGTACCAATCATCCAGTTTGTGCCTGGTATCATTGCTGCATAGCCCATCTTTTCAACTAAGCCTGTGGTATTTGGTTTTTGAAAATGATAGTTAAAAGCGCCGCCGCCTTTTCTAGCTTGCTCTAATAAGCCCACTATTATTTTTTTACCGTTAGGGTCAGTCATCCCTATTTTGTTTTGCCCTTCAATAGCATCACCTAGTAATGCATGAAAAACACTAATGCCGTTGGTGTCGTATATAAAAAAGTAACCACCTTGGCCAAATGTTAAGTCTCTTAAAGCGTTTTTAGCATCTTGCTCAGAGCCATTTGCTAATTGATAACGAACAATTTTGCTAGCAATTTCAATTTCGGTACTTAGTAACGTTTGCTTGTCACTTATTAACTTAGTTTGAAATGCTTCAAAATTTTGTTGCTGATTTTTATTCTCTAAATAATAAGAACTCAGCATTAAGCTGATCAAAAGTAGCATTAGCGGTAAAATAGCTAGTAACAGCAATTTGTTTTTCAAGCTTAAATTACTCATTTTTTCTCCGAGGTGAATAAAGGTGTGTGTGCAGCAACAACTAAAATCTAGCAAAACGAATATAGTTTGCAGATTTACTTATTTGCCCAAAATAACTTCGCTCATTTATATCGCTTTAAACTTATATTAAGAAAAGCATAGGTAAAATTAGGTAGGACCAAGTTAGTTAGAAGTCAGCTTAGCCATATTATAATCCCAACTCGGCATTTTAGACACCAATAACGCAGAGACCTTAGTCTTAATAAAAATAATTCATCCAACGTTTATCCATTATTTAAAACACTCTCTATAAATAATATCCACGTAGCCTTACTGCTTTTATTTAAGTTAATTAGTTTTAATTGCAGCGAGTTAGATTATTTGTAAGCGAGTATAAACATTGACCTCAAGGTTAAATTGATATGTAGAGATTAATTTTTTATTAACATATAATAACCCTATCTTCCT
>NZ_JACJDN010000659.1:0-2116 GCF_014163565.1 Pseudoalteromonas sp. SR45-5
TTGAGCAACGCTCAATATCGGCTTTATTAATCATTTAATTTTGTCTAAATTAGTCGGCTAAAGTTGGAACTGTAATAGGAATTACAACCCTTCTTACAACTGCGCTACCATCACCTCTTATCCAAAGTATCACTTCGTAATTTAATTCCTCAAGAGAGGCATTTTTAATCCCTTTCAAATTAATTTCAAAGGTCACTTCTTCATTTGGTTTAACGTTCTCAATTAATACAGGGGTAATAGTTTCAACCCACTGCTCTCCTGAAATCACTTCAATTGAGAGATCGATTTCTTTTAAAGCCTCATCAAGAGCTGAAGAAATAGCCGCTGCAATTTCGTTACTATCATACGACAATAAAAATGTTTGTCCTTTAGTAGCTAACACAATTGAATCTAAATCATCTGTAGCTAAGCCAATTGAGCCGCTTTGCAATCCAAATACCGTCACACCTTTTTCTTGTAATACATTGATGACCTCAGTTTTGCCCGCACCCGGGTAATTCTCATCTATATCTGAATCATGAAATGGCGCGTCTGTCGCTAATAAAATAACTTTTAAAGCACCTTCACGCCAACCAATATTCATAGGTTCAATATCACCTAAACTAGTATAATTTCCATCGTTGTCTATATCTCTACCAGCTCCAGTTACAGCTTGGTACAAACCTTCTAACTGTGATTCTTGATAATCATTACCTGAATAAATGGTTAAATTATTGATTCCTGTTTTTGCGGCATCTATATCTGTAGTCACCGACTGTAATAAATAGAACGCTTCATCACCATCGTATTCATGGCCGTAACCATCAATAGGAAAGTCTGAAAAAGCAGAAACCCCAAAAGCAACATTAATTCCACGACCAGATAAGTTTTCTAATATATTGTCAGCTTGCTCTTTTAAGCTGGCTATATCATCAGTATAACTACCGCTAACATCAATTAAAAACATGACATCAATTGCTGTCACAGTAGTTTCAGGTAAGGTAAAGCTTAACTGCGAAGTAGTTTTATCCCCTTTAGATAAAGCAATTGGTGCCTTAACATCTAAAACAGAATCAATAGTTAAATCGGCTGTTTGTATTGCAGAGTGAATATTTAGTAACTGCGTAGGACCGGTTGTGCCTAGAGATTTTGACTCTTCAGAAAGCGTTAAATTAGAAGATGTAGCAACTAAAATATCTTTAATCTCCGCTGCTTTTAATGAACTATTAATTCCTTTCACAATCCCTGCAGAGCCTGTTACTAAAGCAGCTGAAAATGATGTACCTACGCCTAAGCTACCATCAGTATTCCCCCACCCCATTTGATCACCAGGAGCCGCAATATTTACGACGTTACCCATACGTGTAAAATCAGTTTCTTTATCATCTGCATCTGTTGCCGCTACAATCAATGTATTTGTTTGCCAAGCATCTTGGGCGATATCATTGATATCAACTAAAAGTTGATCATCATTTTTTTCACAGTTATTACCAGCCGAATAAACTAGTAATACATCTTTTTCTTTTGCGTATTCCACTAAGTTAGTTTGTTGTAGACGCCAAATTCTATTACTTTTTAATCTAACTTGTGAGTCGTCAGCACAAGTGCTTGTATCACCCCAAGATATATTTACAATGCTCGCACCGTTATCTATAGTCGCCTTAGTTCCTGCTATTAAATCTGTTATATAAGTTTTAATAGGAGATTCAGATGAACACTCTTCAGTAGTTGATCCATCCTTACAACGCTTAACATAAATATCGGTATGTATTAAGTTGGCACTGTGATCAACACCATACACTGCACTGCCTTCACTCGTGTTATGTCCAGCAATAAAGCTAGATACCCACAACCCATGAGAACTATCAGTTTCTGTATCATCACCTTCAACAACACCAAATTGGCCATTCTCTTGTGCGCGTAGACGAGTTAAGCGAGAGCTTTCAATGCTAATTTGTCCTGCACCTATACCGGTATCAACAACACCTAATGTCACTGGCGCTAAAGTACGTTCTTGTAATGCATCCCATGCTTTATCTGCGGCTACAGCTTTAACCCAATAATCTCCAGAAAAAAGAGGCTCATCAGTGCTTTCCTCTGCAATATATTGTATTACAGTGTTTTTATTTTTGATTAC
>NZ_JACJDN010000065.1:0-10493 GCF_014163565.1 Pseudoalteromonas sp. SR45-5
CCAACCCCTTTTGTTAATACTGATTATATATTATACCAATTCGCTTAATTAAGTGATCTATTTTGAGGGAAGAAAATCGTGTCGATAACAAGGCAAAGATTTCGTTATTTAGTTGTTCTATATCAGAAATATTTAACGTAGTTAACGTCAGATTTAAACCCTCAAATTGATTAAGTATTATTGCGAATTCGTATTACTCACCATCAACAATTATGCGTAGCATACGACGAAGTGGCTCTGCCGCGCCCCATAAAAGCTGATCGCCAACTGTAAATGCGCTAATGTATTTTGATCCCATCGCTAATTTACGAATACGCCCAACAGGAATACTTAAAGTGCCCGTTACTTTAACCGGTGTTAAATCTGTGGCACTAATTTCACGCTCGTTTGGAATTACCTTAACCCACTCATTATGAGACGCTAAAATTTCTTCAATTTTTTCTACGCTAATATCTTCACGTAATTTAATGGTCATCGCTTGTGAATGACAACGCATAGCGCCAATACGTACACATAAACCATCAATAGGTACTGGTTGCTTAGAAGAGCCTAAAATTTTATTCGCTTCAACCTGTGCTTTCCACTCTTCTTTAGACTGACCGCTTGGCATAGGTACGTCAATCCACGGGATTAAACTGCCCGCTAATGGCACACCAAATTGATCTTGTGGTAAGTCTTTAGACGCCATTGTTTCACTGACTATTTTATCAATTTCTAAAATAGCAGAGCTTGGGTTATCTAATTGCTCAGCAACACTTGCATGAATAGCGCCCATTTGTGCAATAAGCTCTTTCATATTTCGTGCACCAGCACCAGAGGCTGCTTGGTAAGTCATTGGGCTTACCCATTCAATTAGGTCTTGCTCAAATAAACCGCCTAGTGCAAGTAGCATTAGCGATACTGTACAGTTACCGCCAACAAACGTTTTAACGCCTTGCTCTAAGCCTTGTTCAATAACATCTTTGTTTACGGGATCTAGCACTATTATGCTGTCCTCACTCATACGCAGTGCTGAAGCAGCATCAATCCAGTAACCATCCCAACCCGACTCGCGTAATTTTGGATATACCGCATTGGTGTAGTCACCGCCTTGGCAAGTAACAATAATATCCATTTTAGCAAGTTCGCTAATGTCACTTGCATCTAGCAATGGTTTTGCGTCGCCTGCTATATTAGGGCCTAGTTGACCCGCTTGTGAGGTGGTGAAAAAGGTGGTGTCGATATGGGCAAAATCACTTTGCTGCTGCATACGTTCTAATAACACAGAGCCAACCATGCCACGCCAACCAACTAATCCTACTTTTTTCATTGTTTGTTCCACTGTTTGATTCATAAAAGATGCCTTAATACATTAAAAATTAAATTCATTGCGTGAGATTTAATTTTCATTAACGTCAAAATAACACCACCAGCGCGCTAAAACTAGTGAATAAAGTAGAACTTAAATATTTTTCATAGTCATAAAAAAGCCCTGTATTAAATACAGGGCTAATAGGTAATTAGGTTTTATTATATCCCCCTTCCTTGGGTAGAAAATTAAAACTCGTAGCTAAAGCTTAAACTAAACTCAGTGCCTTCTTCTTGACGCCAAAGTGTTAAGTTTTCTTGTTCAATTTCTTTTTCTTGGCCAAGTATATTTTTAACTTTAAAATTAACTTTAGTATTAAAGTTAGGGAAGTAAGAATAAACTAAATCAAGAGAATGAAATGACTTTTCTTCTGCGTCTTCGTTACCACGCGTACCTGGTACGATTATGCGCGGCCCAAACACGTTATAAACAACTGAAGTAGAATGAAAACCATCAGCAGAGTCATAACCCATTTGTAAGTTTGCTACCCATTCAGAATGACCAACTAAACGACGTTTATTATTAGTAACAATGTTAGAAACAGAGTCAGCTTCAAGCGCCTCTTTTAGTTGTTGTTCAAATAATGAATCAACCCCATCAGCATCGTTTATGCCAAGCTCAACACTTGAATCCGATAGAGTAACGTTACCTGATAAAAATATGGCAGATAAATCATTATGAATAAAACTAAAGTCAGTTAAAAAGTCTACCTCAATACCTGTTAGTTCACCCGACTGCGCATTTGCTGTTAGTAATTGCGGAGCAGCTCCACCAACACCCGCTAACTCAACCATTTCAATTGGGTTTTCAATATCTTTATAAAACAAAGCAACTGATAGATTGTTTCCTGAAGGCATGTACCACTCAAACCTAAAGTCAGCATTTTTTAGCTTAGAGCTTTGAAGTGTAGGCGAGCCTCGCACTAAAAACTCTGTTAGTGGGTCAACATAATAAGTTGAGCTTACATCACGCATATCTGGGCGAATCGTCGTTTCACTTAAGTTTAAGCGAAACTGCATTTCTTCATCCATAATATAAGTAATTGCTAAAGAAGGAAAAAAGTTATCTTCTTTTATTGCAACTTCGCTCACTTCTTCAATTGTTCCATCAAAGAAATTAGTATGAGCCTGAAAAGGCACTGATATTTGAGAAAAGTCTTCCCAACGAATACCACCGGTTATACGCCATGTGTTTTCGTAGAAAAAGTCGGCCATAAAATAATAAGCGTCTAACTTATGTGCAGCGCTGTACTTATCACCATCTGCGGTACCATCATCAAAAATACCAGAGCCTGTAATACTTGTATAAAACTCACTATTAGCTAAATTTTCGTCAGAAAAAATTTGGTCTATGTTTGAGCCAAATGTATATTCATCTGTTATACCACGGTGCGTAATACCAAATTGAATATTACTTGCATCACGTTTTTTTTCAGAAAAATCGCCACCCACCTTAAGCTCTAACTCATAGCCATCACCATAAAACGGGATGCCCATATTCCAACCATACGTATCTACGTCATCATGCAAAGTTTGATAATCACGCGTTACGTTAGTAGCAGCAACATCTTGTAACTGCTCTGATTCAAATACACCATCATTTAAGTTAGTTTGAAAAACAACATCTAACGCACCTGGAGCATCCCTGTTGGCGCGGCTTGTACCTGCATACCAATCAAAAAATAAATTTTCTAATTCAGGAAAATTATGCGTCCCTTTGAGCTGCGTAGAGAACATTTCACGCTCTTCATACATAACGTCAACACGGCGTAACTCAGTAACACCTTCTTCTGACTCGTTAGCATCGAAAAAGTCACGATTACGCACTCTGTCACTCATATCATGCAGAGCTATATTCGTTAGTTCAAATTTATGGTTATTATTAAATTCATAACCTAAATTTAATGTGCCACTCCAACGAACGGTTTGTTCAGTAGATATGCCATCATAAGTTTGTGCAAAACATTTATCTTCGCAGCCCAAACTACCTAAATTTGTACCGCTTTGCTCTTTAACTACTTCCCATTCATTGTCATAGGAAACAGCTGCAAGAACGCCAAAAGTACCTACTTCAGACTCAAACCTATCACCTAGTGCTACTGAAAAATTCATGCCTGGATCAACGTCTTTCTCAGTAGGTCCAACTTGCCAATCTAGAGATTGTAAGAGCGCTTGACGCTGCTCAAGCGAAGTACTGCTGTCACCTTCAAGTCCTGCATCACTTTTAAGCGCTGTAGAAATTAATGAAGGTAAAGCACGTGTACCATCATCGCGCCCCATCCAATCATCATCACCACCACTGTAAAAATAACCGGTGTCACTGTTAGAGGTGTTATATGAAGTACCTAACTGTATTTTAAACAAAAAATCAGAAGGAATAGATTTGGTGCGTATATTTACATTACCACCACCAAAGTGCGCTGGCATATCAGGAGAAAACGATTTCTGCACACTTAAGCTTTCAATAATATCCGATGGAAATAAATCCAGTGGAACAACTGATCGAGTGGGATCTGGGCTTGGAACATACATGCTATTAAGTTGGGTACTTGAATAACGCTCACCCAAACCACGAACATAAATATATTTACCATCGACTAAGGTTAAACCAGTCACACGACGAAGCGCTGAAGCTGCATCGCCATCACCTGTGCGTGATATTTGATCAGCACCCATAATATCAGCAACAAATGCCTGATTTTGACGCTCTTGTAGTACTGCGCCTGCACTACCTTTTAGTCGCTGGCCAACAGCAACTACTTCTTCTATTTCTTGCTCTTCGGCTTCGGCTGCTATAGCTGTGTTTACTGATAGCCCCATAATTGCAGCCATAACTGCGCAATTTAGTTTACATAGAACAAGAGAAGAGGGTTTAAAAGATTTCATTTTTATACTCCGAAACAAAACAAGACATTAGCCGAGCTTTCGCTCGGCTATAATGTGGTTTGGATTAAAGACCTACCTTAACCCAACCTGCTGTCCAGTCTGTTTGTGCATCCATTGCACCAATGTAATCTACTGAATCAAAGTAACTATCTAGGCTTGAAGAATCAAAACCATTACCTAACAGTAATGACTCAGCCGAAGGCATATATCCGTTATCTGCTAAACCAAGGTCTGTGGCTGCTTGCACAGAGTTACCTGTTTGGCCTAAGAACCAAGACTCAACATTACCAGTACCAATTGCTTGCGTACCAAAGTTATTTGCCGTTTCACATGCAACAACTGAGTGAGTAACAGTTAATGTACCATCCTCTGCGCGAGGAGCTGAATCTGAACCTACACGTAAACAATTTGAATAATCTGCCCCACCTGTCACAACCACGTTTTTAAGCATACCCGCAGTGCCTGCACGTAGACGTATACCGTTAACCCCTACATTACCAATAATAGTAACATTAGAAATTGTAGGCATTGTGAGTGGTGTTGCACTTGAATCAAACTCAGAGTTATCCGCCTCAATTGCATTATCACCTGTTGATTCGGCTTGCTTGATAAGTACGTATTGCGCTTTACCCGTCCAACCAAATGACCAATCTAGTGAGTCATCACCAATATTAGTTAAAACAAGGTGACTGATGTTTGCAGTACCACCGAAAAATTCAACACCATCGTCCAGGTTTTCATGAACGTGAATGTAATCAAGCTCTGTTTGACTACCAACACCAGCAAGCGTAATGCCGTTTAACTCATCTCCGTTACCTAGCGTTTTACCTGCTTGTTTAACTGCCACGTATTTTAAAGTACCTGAGTTATCTTCTGGGTCATTACCACCAAATTGACCAGCATCACCTTCAGCAGACACACCACAGTTTGCAAGCTCATCAGCGGTAGCTTCGCCTTCTTGATCGCCACACGAGTTAGCCGGTGCATTACCTAAAAGCACTAAACCGCCCCATTGACCAATAGTCGTTTCGCCACCAGTAACATCTTCAATAGACGTCATAGTAATTGGCTGAGTTGCACTGCCCACGGCCTCTATTTTAGAACCACGGCGAACAACTAAAAAGTCATCACCCGACTCGCCAATAAGCGTAGTACCAAATTGAACATATAAAGTCGTTTCATCAGCGCGGTCATTACCTACGGCTGTACGGCCTTTTAGAA
This sequence comes from Pseudoalteromonas sp. SR45-5, assembly GCF_014163565.1. NCBI lineage: Bacteria > Pseudomonadati > Pseudomonadota > Gammaproteobacteria > Alteromonadales > Pseudoalteromonadaceae > Pseudoalteromonas > Pseudoalteromonas sp. SR45-5. The sequence continues at coordinate 5,455 of NZ_JACJDN010000065.1, forward strand.
TCCAATGTGCATCGTTAGTTAATGTTACGTCTGAAGTGAATACAACATCAGAAGTTAACTGATAAACTGGTTTGTCTGTGATTTCAGGAAAGCTCGCTGATACATCAGTAGCAAAACCCTGCTCTAAGGCGTTTTGAATATCATCAGGAAAACTTGGTGTTATAGCGACTGTCCAACCATCCATCCAGTTATTATCGCCATCAAACGCACCAATATAATTTGTTTTAGTAAAGAACGAATCAAGGTCTGACGAATCAACACCCGAACCTAATAATGGTGAGCTAGATTTAGGTGTAAAGCCATCGGTTGCTAAACTAAGGCCAGCAGCAGTCAGCGTTTGGTTACCTGTTTGGCCTTCAAACCAAGATTGAACGTTACCACCACCAATTGCTTCACTACCAAAGTTATTATCTTCACTACATGCCACTACTGAGTTTTCAATAGAAAGCTCACCAGATTCTGCATTTGCTACAGAGTCAGAACCCACACGCAAACAGTTTGAGTAACCTTCAGGCCCTGTAATTACTACATTACGAAGAACGCCGGCTGTACCTGCACGTAAACGAACACCGTTAGTACCATCAGCACCTACAATTGTTACGTTAGAAATTAGTGGCTTTGTTAAAGGTGTAGCATTTGAATCAAATTCTGAGTTATCCGCTTCAATAGCGTTATCACCACCAACAGCACTTTGTTGAATATAAATATTTTGCGCACGACCTGTCCAACCAAACGACCAATCAAATGCATCATCACCAATGTCAGTAAGTACTATGTTACGAACATTTACAGTACCACCAAAAAACTCAACGCCATCATCAAGGTTTTGATGAACTTGGATATATTCTACTTTTGTTGCAGAGCCTACACCCGCAAACGAAATACCATTAAGCTCATCACCGTTACCGAGAGTTTTACCTGCGTGCTTAACGACAATATAACGAAGTACACCTGAGTTATCATCGCTAATATCGCCACCAAACTGACCAGCGTCACCTTCAGCTGATACACCACAGTTAGCAAGTTCTTCAGCAGTCGTTTCGCCAGTTTGATCGCCACACGAGTTAGCAGGAGCATTACCTAAAAGTACTAAACCGCCCCATTGACCAATTGTTGTTTCAGCGCCTGTTACATCTTCAATAGATGTCATTGTAATAGGTGCAGTTGCATTACCATTTGCGTTAATTTGCGAACCACGACGAACAACTAAAAAGTCATCACCTGATTCACCAATTAATGTCGTGCCTGCTTGAACATAAAGTGTTGTAGCGTCTGCACGGTCATTACCTACTGCGGTACGGCCATTTAAAATCCAATGTGCGTCATTTGTAAGTGTTACATCCGCTGTAAACGTTGTATCTTCAGCTAAGCGATATACTGGCTTATCTGTAATTTCTGGAAATTCGCTAGAAACATCTGATGCTAAACCTTGTGATAGCGCATTATCAATATCAGTAGGGAAGCCACCATTAATACCAACAGTCCAACCTTCCATCCAATTAGTTGAGCCATCAAATGCACCAACTTGCGTATTTGCAATAAGCGGCGAGCCAGCAAGTGGTGTATAACCGTTGTCATCTAGCATTAAATCAGCTGGGGTAAGTGTTTGGTTAGCGTCTTGGCCTTCAAACCAAGATTGTACATCGCCACCGTTAATAACTTCGCTGCCAAAGTTATTCGCTGCAGTTTGACAAGCAACTATAGAGTTTGTAATCGTAAGTGTGCCATCCTCTGCACGAGGTACTGAATCAGAACCTACACGTAAGCAGTTTTCATAAGTAGCTGGGCCCGTTACAAATACATTTTTAAGAACCCCAGCAGTACCCGCACGTAAACGAATGCCGTTATTGCCCTCAGCACCCACAATTGTAACGTTTGAAATAGTAGGTAGTGTTAATGGTGTTGCACTTGAGTCAAATTCAGAGTTATCAGCTTCAATAGCGTTATCGCCTACGTTAGCCGCTTGCTGAATATAAACGTTTGTAGCTGAGCCCGTCCAACCAAAAGACCAATCTAGCGAATCGTCACCAATATTTGTAAGTACAACATTGCTTACATTAACTGTGCCACCAAAGAACTCAATACCATCATCAAGATTTTCATGTACTTGAATATAATCAACCGTAGTTGCAGAGCCAACACCGGCAAACGTAATACCATTTAACTCATCACCATTACCTAACGTTTTACCGGCTTGCTTAACAAGTACATACTTTAAAGTACCTGAATTATCATCACTGATATCGCCACCAAACTGACCTGCATCACCTTCAGCCGACACACCACAATTAGCAAGTTCATCAGCTGTTGCTTCACCTTCTTGGTCGCCGCAAGAATTTGCTGGCGCGTTACCTAATAATACTAAACCGCCCCACTGACCAATCGTTGTTTCTTGAGCTGTAACATCTTGAATTGAGGTCATTGTAATGGGCTGACTTACAGTCCCTACCGATTCAATTTGTGAACCGCGACGAACAACTAGGAAGTCATCTCCTGTTTCGCCAATAATCGTTGTACCTTGCTGAATATAAAGCTTGGTGTTATCTGCGCGATCATTACCAACCGCAGTACGGCCATTTAAGATCCAGTGTGCATCGTTTGTTAACGATACATCAGTAGTGAACACGGTATCTGCAGCTAAGCGATATACGGGCTTATCTGTAATAGATGTAAACTCACTAGAAACATCAGTTGCTAAACCTTGAGTTAGTGCATTATCAATATCAGTAGGAAAGCCAGTGGTAGCATTTTGTGAATCATCACGTGATGAGGTTTCACCACTTGTATCGTCACCGCCTTCAATAACGTTAGTTACTGTATCACCTTCATTAATAGTTGTGTCGCCTTCAGATACTACTAAGTCTCCACCACAACCAGCTAAAGATACTGCAGTTGCAATCAAACTTACTTTGAATAAGTCAGATAATTTCATTGTTCACTCCGTTAAAGTATTTAATTATTTTTTAGGTGCTCAAATAAACTCAAGTCACCATAAAACACTTAAATAATGCTTTAAGGTCACTTGAGTTTAGCTGCGGTTACAATACGGGAGACTTATGACAAAGTAGTTACAGTTTAATAACCATAAGATGACAAAAGTAACTTATTTAAAATCAAATAATTGGATGCTTTTAGAGACGATAAAAACCGCCCTGAGGCGGTTTTAGTATTGCGATTATGAACTGGTTTTACACGCGTTACTTGTTAATTAGTAAAGCGCTTTAAAATTTACAGTAAAGCTGTTCTAAGTGTTTCTGCATGCACTTTTTCGCGCTTTACATATTTGATCCACTGCTGTGCTAAACGCTGAGATTTTTTATGTTTTTCTGCCTGCTCAAACGCTAAAATTGATGCATCAAAATTTTGCATGTTGTACTGCGCCATACCCAGTGCAACAAATGCATTTGATTCAAAATCAAGGCCACCTTTATCAAGTGCTTTACGCGCTGCATCGGCGGCTTCTTCATATTGCTCTGTGTTAACAAATACTTCGGCTAAACGTTGATCGTATTTACCGTGCTCAGATAAATCAGCAGCTTTTGCAAAGTAGGTAATAGATTTTTCATCTTCTTTAGCTTGGATCATCGCCTCGGCAACAAAAGCGTAGTTTTTTGCTGTTTTTTCAGCAATATCTTTATCAATGGCATCGCTCATCACTTTTGCAGCTTTAAACGCTAAACCATTGTATAAATACACTTGCGCTAATTGGCGTAAATCAGATTTAGAGGTTAAAAATCCTTGCTGGTAAGCGGCTTCAATTACCGCCAACTGTTGTTTTTCCCTACCTGTTTCACCATACATACCCGATAACTGCACCCAATACTCAGGCTTATTATAAAGCTTTACCATGCGCTCAAGCACTTCAACAACTTTGTCAGTTTGATTAAGCGAGTAATACATTGCTCGCTGAAGTACTAACCAGTTTTCTTTAGGGATTTTGCCTTCGCTGTCGCTTAAAGCAATCACTTGAGATATGTACTCAAGCCCTTTTTTATAATCTTTTAACTGATAGTATGTTTGGGCTCTTAACAAGTAATAGCCTTCTGTTTTAGGCTGAGTGTTAATACTGTCCCAGTCATCTAAAAAAGAGATAACTTTAGTGTAATCACTATTAGCCATAGCCAGTTGAGCCAAGCTAAATGTAGTGCTTAAACGAAGTGACTCAGGAATGGCTTCCTCTGCTACCACTTTTTCAAACGAGGCAATCGCTTTTGGTAAGTCGTTTTCGTTGTAATAAATAAACCCGTAAAAGTTATGCATCATTGCCACTTCGTACGAGTTCATGCTTGCAGCTCGCTCTTGAATGCTATCAAGCGCTTCAAGTCCACCTTTAACATCACCATCGTCTGCAAGTTTTTGGGCACGAGCAAGCTGGCTATAAACCTTTTCACGTAGTGCTGGTACACGTTTCGTTTTTTGTTCTTGCTCTGCATATGCCGTAGCTACTTGTAGCCCTGGAATTAGGCTTAGAGCACTTGGTGTAACAATACTTGTACTGATCGCAGCGGTACAAAATAGTGTTAACTTTAAAAGTTTAGCTGTAGGTAGTAATTTCATAATCGCCTCGCATTTCTGTCCGTTTACTCGTGGTTAATTACTAATTAACCGCTAATTTGGAAAGATATTTTGTTCTGAACACCCGCAACTTCAACGGCTTCACCGTTTACTACGCGCGGTTTATATTTAAATTTAAGGGCTGCATCCATCGCAGCTCTATCAAAGAGTGACTCAGGCTCTGCTTTTACTACTTGTGGGTCGCGTACAGTGCCTTGTTTAGTTACTGTAAATTCAACAATAACGTAGCCTTCTATGCCACGTGATAACGCACGGCGCGGATAAACTGGGGCCACCTTTACAATCGGTAAGTATTCACCATCACTTGTTTCAAGTGCTAACCCGCCGGCTAAATTTACATCCGCATCTACATTGGCACCAAAGTCAAAGTTGTTAGCATTTGCTGTAGCATCACTATTTTGCATTTGCGGTGATTCCATTGGTGGTGGCGGCTCTTTTGGTGTTGGTGGCTTTTGTGGCTTACG
>NZ_JACJDN010000660.1:0-2113 GCF_014163565.1 Pseudoalteromonas sp. SR45-5
GTATTACCTGGCGAACTAGCTACCGAAATAATACGTTCTATGGTATTTAAAAAAGTATCAAACAAGCTATTACCTTCGCCCTGAAGGGCAAGTAAAAACTCAGAAGAAGCAACAGCAACAAGTAGCGCCATAATCACTTCTTTTCGCCAAAACACGATAGCAATCGCAATTAGCGGCGGTAAAATAGAATACCAATGCATAAAAAGTTAACCTTAATTATTAGCGAGTAAACCTCGCTTTGTACGCGTTTTAACGCTTATTTGTTAAGCCTAACAACATAAACCGGCTTAGTTTTATAGACCGCTTAGCTTAATGGATTGGCTTACTCAAGTCACCTGTAAATAAATCACTTAAGGTGGCACAGTTAGTACGTTTTAACCTATACGATAGCTTATTGATTTAGTAACGCTTCGTAAATAAGCGAGACGACCGATCCGTACTGCGCGGTTTCAAATTGTTTACCTGTAAATTCGTAACGTTTTTGCGAGCCTTTAATTGCGCTATGGCGAGCATTGGTAAGTAAAACAATAGCCAAGTCGTAAGCGGGGTCAATTACGGTCACTGTGCCTGTCCAACCGGTGTGCCCATAAGCCTGCGCACTTGCATAAGGCCCAAAGTGCCAGCGCCTTGCTTGATTATTACCAGCAAGCCTAAAGCCAAGCCCGTAGGTCTCATCGCTTGATTGCGGCGTTAAAAATTGTGCTAAGGCGCTTGCACTAAATAATTGTTGGTCGCCATAGCCACCATTATTTAGTAATAGCTGGCAAAGCACCGCTAAGTCGTGAGCATTACTAAATAGCCCAGCATGCCCTGCTACGCCATCAAGTGAGTAGTAAGCGCGCTCATCATGCACTTGGCCTTGTAAAACAGTGGTACGAACATTATCAAACTTAATGCGCCCGTCTCGTGTGTTGCCGCTAAGCTCAGTGGCTGCAAATTGCTGCGGCTTAAAGCCTTTTTTAAGTGGATTAAATAACGTGTTAGTTAATTTTAATGGCGCGTACACTTGCTGCTCTAGGTATTCGTCAAGGGGCTGCCCAGTTATGCGCTCAATGAGTACGCCTAAAATCATGTAATCAATATCTGAGTAAACATGCTGCCCAGATGATTTACTACTAAAAGGCACGCTGGTAAGTAATAGCTGTTTGGTGGTTTTACTGTTTTGCGAATAAAACGCGTCGCCGTAGCTGCCATCTTTACGATGAAAGTCAAATACTGGCGGGTATCCAGCGCTGTGTGTGAGTAAGTCTTTTACTGTGCGCTTTGCTCGCCCTTCACCTTTATATTCGCTTAGGTAGCTTTGTACGGGTTTATTAATATTTAATAACCCTTCGCTTACTAATTTCATAAGTGCAAAGTTTGTGGCAAATATTTTGGTGTTTGAGGCAAGATCAAACAAAGTATTAGTTTGCATGGGCTCTGGGCGTAGTAGCATTAAATCACTTTGCTGGTATTGCTTTGCATCGCCATAGGCGGTTAATTTTATTAGCTCACCATTTTTAACAACAGCCAATACAGCCCCAGGAAAACCCGCTTTTACATCACGTTCAATTAATGCGTCTACTTCAGTAAAATCTATATGCTTTTTTGGTTCATCGCTTAAAGTAGGAAATGCAAAACGCAGCGTTAAACTTGCGCCAGCAGGGAGAATATTTTCAACTTTAAAGGTATTAACACCGTTGTGAGTATTTTTTGCCAAACTGTAATTATATAAGGTGTTGGCGCTTAGTTGGTTAACGTCGAGCTTTTTATTATTAATGTAAATATCGGCGCTTTGTGCGTTGTGGTTTTGTATTAATAATTGCCCGCGCCCTTTGTAAGCTTTAAACGTTCCTCGGTTATTTACATAAAACCGGCTACTTGGATTTACCTCAGGAAACGTTACAACCACTTGTGCATTAGGCAGCTCTACAAGTTGGCTTTTTGTAAGTGGTAGCACCGAGCTAATAGGCTCAGGTGGTGTACTACAACCCACAATAATAAAGCTCAATGCCGCTATAAATGCTTGTTTGATATAAGCACACCTTTGATATTTTACAGCAATAAACATGCTTAGCCCTTATTTATATAACAAGTAAGGCGCTCTTTGCGCTTTAAATTGCGCAAGCCCCGC
>NZ_JACJDN010000661.1:0-2107 GCF_014163565.1 Pseudoalteromonas sp. SR45-5
TATCGTTTTAATAAGTAACTTACTCAGCCCATTTCCTTGCGATTGCGGGGCAATAAATACATCTGCTAAATAAGCAAAGGTTGCGTTATCAGTCACTACTCGGGCAAAGCCAACTTGTTCGTTATGAGCGCTGTAAACACCAAAGCACATTGAGTTATCAATAGCCGATTGCATCACGCTTTTAGGGATGCCTTTGGCCCAATAGCTATTAGCAATAAAGTTATAAATAACGTTAAAGTTAAGTTTGCTTTTGTCTGTGCTTATTGAGTAGTTACTAATGTTTGCGCTCATAAGTTAATAGTCTTTTTTACCAACGTTTTTATAAACATTTCTATAGAACGTTCCTATAGCCTATAAATAATCTTTAACGTTTTTAAGCTGTTTGTCGTGTACTTTTGAAAGCACTAACAATGAGCAAATAGCCCCAAATAACGCCAGTCCCATATCAGATTGGGTATCCCACACGTAACCTTGAGTGCCTAAAAATGCCTCTGCGTTTTCGCCGCTTAACACTGCAACCCACCATTCTATTAATTCGTAAAACGCGCTAAATGCTAAACATACCGAAATAACAAAAGTGATTAACCAACCTCGACCATTTACTACTTTTTTGCGCAGTAAAATTTCGCGTGCTAGTAGTGCAGGTACAAACCCTTGAAAAAAGTGCCCTACTTTGTCGTAGTTATTGCGCTCGCTACCGAATAGGTTATCGAACAAAGGGACTTCGGCGTAGGTGTAATGCCCGCCAATCATCAGCACTATGCAATGCGCTAAAATAAATGTATATAAAATAGGGGTAAGTTTAAAGTGGCTATAGGTGCTTGCCAGCAGCACTAAACCAATAATTGCGGGGATAACTTCAAGCAGCCATGTAAATTGATCTTTTGGGTTAATACCAGACCAAATTAATACAATAAAAAACAGGCTCAGCCATAAATACTTCATTTAGAATCCTTTTCTAAATTGATCAAATTTACGGCATTTTACGCCTTTGAAATAAACGACGCTACCTATAGTTTGTTTTTGCGGTAATGCGATTAAACAAAGTAGGAAAAAAGCGCTTAATTGTAGGCGCCCAACCACTTAAACCTTTGCCAATAATCACTTCGTCTTTTTTATTACTAATGGCACGAATCATTTTTGAAGCCGCTACGCTTACATCCATGCCATTTTCTATCGATTCTTCTGGTTTATTTTGCGCTATGCCTTGCTCGTTTAGTGAGTTATGCGCAATTGCTGTTTTAATAGAGCCTGGGCAAATTGTTAAGCAATGAATATTATGTTGTGCTACTTCTGCACGTAGGCAATCCATAAAACCAACAACTGCATATTTAGAACCCGAATAACCTGTTCTAAATTTTGAACCAACTTTACCCGCCACACTACTAATAGACACAATTGAACCACTGCGTCTTACCACCATAGTAGGTAATACAGCTTTAGTAAGTGCAATTAAGCCAAAGTAATTAACCTCCATTAATTGGCGATACACGTTAAAATCGTTTTCTAAAAATAAACTGCGCTGCGATACGCCGCCGTTATTAATTAAAATATCTATTGCAGGAAGATCGTTCATTTTTGCTGTTACTGTACTCAGTACATGCTCTGGCTGAGCTAAGTCCAGCGGCATAACTAAGTGCCCTTCGCCTTTAAGCGTTGCTTTTAAATCGTTTAGTTTATCTACATTGCGCGCCGATAAAATAACGCGCGCTCCAAGCTCGGCAAATTGTATAGCAAGCTCTTTACCAATACCTGACGATGCCCCGGTGATCCACACGGTTTTATTATTATATTGCATGCGTTATCTGCCCTTTTATTGTTATTTATTAGGTTTTATAAAGGTACTTAGTAAAGTATTTTACGCCTTTGTAGGACCTGCTATTGCGTTTACTTCATCTTCTAATGTTTTGTAAAAACCCATTAAAAATAGTAGTTCAACAGTTACGTACAAAGGGCCAATAATTAAACCAATTAGATCATCCACAAACGCCGGTTTTTTGCCTTCGTAATAGTGCCCAATAAACTGTAATACCCAACCAAATACAAACACACCTACGCCAATACTCAACCAAGGCCAAAACGCCATTGCCGCAATGGGCTGAGCAGC
>NZ_JACJDN010000662.1:0-2099 GCF_014163565.1 Pseudoalteromonas sp. SR45-5
TGTTTGAGTTAGAGCGTCTACATTATTCATCTGTTAATAGATTAAGCAGAACAGGGCAGTTTGTTAAAACAGCAGATAGCATCAAGATTTATCGCCGTGATTTTGAATTTTATGATGGCCTTGAAGAATCACATATTATTGAACTTCGTTTTGCAGGGCAAAAAGTTGCGACTATTAAAGATAAGTTCGGCAGGCGTTTAAACTCTGCTCGCCTAGAACCTGTGCAAATAGCGCGAATTGGCAACGACTCTAAACAAGATAGAGAATTTGTACCGCTAGATAAGTTCCCAGCCATGCTTAAAGATACGCTACTGGTAGTTGAAGACCGTGATTTTTATGATCACCATGGTGTGTCGGTGTTTTCTATTTTACGTGCGCTTTATTCAAATATTAAAGCGGGACGCACCGTTCAAGGTGGCAGTACGCTTACTCAGCAATTAGCTAAAAATATTTACCTCACGCGTGAGCGTTCTTTAGTACGAAAAATAAATGAGGCCTTTATTGCCCTTATTTTAGATTATCGCTATTCAAAAGATCAGATATTAGAAGCTTACTTAAATGAGGTATACCTAGGGCAGTCATACAACCAAGGTATCCATGGTATGGGGCTTGCTTCTGACTTTTACTTTTCAAAGCCTGTAGACGAGCTTGAGTACGATCAAATTGCTCTGCTGGTGGCAATGGTTAAAGGCCCATCTTATTACAACCCACGTCGTTATAAAGAGCGCACAATGGAGCGCAGGGACTTAGTGCTGCGTCTAATGGTCGAAAATAAGTTACTTAGCACAAAAGAGTACCGTGCATCGCTTAATCGCCCAATTGATATTGCGCCAATGAAAGCCAGTTTACAAAAATCATACCCAGGCTATTTAGAGCTAGTAAACAGAGAGTTAAATGAATTATTACCTGATCAGCAAACACTTGATGCAGGCGTAAGAGTATTTACTTATTTTGACTTGCAAAAGCAAACAGCAATGGAAGAGTCGGTTGAAAAGAGTTTACCGTACTTGGAAAATCGCCCTAGAACTGAAAAACTAGAAGCAGCCATGATCTCTGTTAATGTAGAAAAAGGCGGTGTTTCTGCACTTATTGCTGGTCGCGATGTTCGATATTCAGGATTTAACCGTGTTTTAGACACAAAACGTAATATAGGCTCGCTTGTAAAACCTGCCGTGTATTTAACCGCACTGCAATTGCCACATTATAATTTAGCTACTTTGCTTGATGACTCGCCAGTACAGGTCACAAATGAGCAAGGTAAAGTGTGGCAACCAGAAAATTTTGACCACCAATACCGTGGTGCAATTCCACTTTATAAAGCATTTAGTAACAGTATAAATATCCCAGCGGTTAATTTAGGCCTCGATGTAGGTGTTGATAAAGTAGTAAATACATTGAAAGGTTTAGGCGCAACAGGGGCGATAGACGAATACCCATCGCTGCTTTTAGGGGCTGTTGAAATGTCGAGTTTTGAAGTGGCTCAGCTTTATACAACAATTGCTGCAGATGGCGAATATAAAAAGCTCACTGCAATTTCGGCATTAACTGACTCTGTTGGTAAAGTACTTTATAAGCATAAAGTAAATGCAGAGCCTCGTTTTGATAAATCTGCAATGTATATGACCAAATACGCAATGAAACGCGTAACGAAAGATGGCACTGCTAAACGCTTAAATTTACACTTTCCGTCAATCCAGCTCGCTGGTAAAACAGGGACCAGCAACGATTTACGTGATAGTTGGTTTGCAGGCTTTGATCAAAATACAGTGACTGTTGCGTGGCTTGGTCGAGATGACAACAAAAGCACTGGTTTAACAGGTAGCGTAGGCGCATTAGAAGCATATATTCGTTACTTAAAACCACTTAACCCACAAGCAATAGCTGATACGCGTCCACCATCAATACGCTGGGCATTTGTAAATGAGCAAACGGGTAAGCAGGCACCACCAGGATGTGGCAAGGTGATTCAGCTACCGCTTAGGGCGAGTGAGTTCGAGCCTAGGCCGCAATGCATACGTTAATTTAAGATTACTTTAAACAACAAAGCCGCTTATTTAGCGGCTTTGTTGTAAGTTGTAGTTAACGTTTAAGATTTAAAA
>NZ_JACJDN010000663.1:0-2099 GCF_014163565.1 Pseudoalteromonas sp. SR45-5
CCAATAACGGCTTTTAAAAACTTACTTAAATCAAATGCTGTAAGTGTATAAATAGAGCCTTGTTTAATTTTTATTTCAGAAATTAAGAAGGCCGTATCTGCAACAGTAAATACTTCTACTGCTTGTTTATTCGCTCTATTATTGAATTTTTCTAACCAGTTTTTAAATCCATACGCGGCTAAATCAAAATTATTTTTTGACCAAAGTGCAAGTTGGTTATACTCAGAATCAAACACAATATACCCTTTATAAGTTAAGCTTTGTGAAACCTGACTCTGTACTAAATCATTAAGCTGCTCTTTTGTATAGCTATTTTGGCTTTGTAAAAAGGCTGCGATAACTAAATCTTTTTGCGATATATATAATCCTTGATTATCAAATCGCTCTAAAGCATTAAATAACGTTTTACTTAATTGCTGAGTTTGTTCATTGTAATTACTTTGCAGCTCCTTTTTTTCTATAGTATAAAGCAGTAATGCAGTGAATGAGCATAATACTAATGCAATTAAGAATGCCACGGGCGCTAAACTAAATACATGAATATACTTTTCCCCATAATTTTTTTTCACAGGATTAGTACTTTGATTACTTACTGAATCTGAATTTTTATTTAACTGTGTCTGCAATAATTGAGCAAATGAAATAAACTGATTTTTTTGTGAACCTATTAATGTTTTAGGTGCTAAATCAGCCATCAGCACTACGCCAATTAATTTATTAGTGACACTATAAATTGGATATTGTGCATAAAAACGAATTAATTTGTGCGTGTTGTTTGATACATCATCAAAAAAAGTATCTTCAAATAAATATAGTTTTTCTTGTGTGCAGCGTAGTTGATAGCTTAATAACTCATTTTCGACACTTTCTGTTATTAACTGCTCTGAATAAACCTCTCTAAAATCGATAAATTTAACAATTGGAACATCATAAAACTGTTTTAGTAGCGTTAGCGTTTCTTTAATTTCTGTTGATATTTCATCAGTTGGTGTATCTGCTAAATTAGCATGTGAGGTAAATATATTTGAGGCGTTCATTGACGTTCTCCTTCCCCTTTTGGGGGAGTATGTATCCACGTTGTCCTGTTTTGGCCGCTATGTACTGGCAGTAAAACTTTAAATGGTGGCGTTAAACTACTAAGAGCAGGTTCGCCTGTGGTGATATTAATTACTTGTTCTGCATTAACTAAATTAAGTGATGTTTTGCAATATGTAATACCTGGCTCAATCCCTATTGAGCTCAGTGTTTCACTAATGATAAGGTTATTTACTAAATCGATACCGACCAGCTCAAATGTGGTTTGTAAAATAGTGAAAACAAGTGTTTCTACAATGTTTTCATCATCTTCTAAGCGTGTCCCTTCTGGGCAGCATATTGTGCCAAGCTCTATATCAACGTTTGTGCCTATACCTACTAATGAAAGCGCATTAAGGGCTGTATTTAAAAGCGGTTCTACCTGAGGTAAATATAAATCAAGTATGTCACCTTGCGATTCGTACCCTGTTTGGCATGTATCACACGATTGTGATAAACCTTGATCGCTTGTACCTAAAAGTGGATTTCCTAAAGCTGTTACTCCAACTAAACAACTGCTGTCGGCTGGTTGCTTATCTATTTCAAAGCTTTCACAAGGTGAGCCTGTTACTACTTTTTGGGATACATAACGAGATAGAATTTGTTCACTATTAGCAGGGCATTGTTGTGGCGTGCTTCTTAATAACTGACCAATAACGCTGTTACCTAACTGCCCTATTGCGTAATTTGGACCTTGCTGCAGCGCATTTATATAACTTACATTACCGGTATTATTTAACTTGCTGACACCTTGGCTGTCTGTTGCTTCGTCGCTTAAGCCCTTTAAACACGGGTTACCTTGGCAATTTGGAGCATCGTAATAAACAGCTTCTCGCGAGGTAAACCTATCATCTCTTATGCCTATTAATGCCCTGTACGTGTTGTTTGCTCCACGATCTGTATAAAAAATAAGTGGTGCTTGATGCTCATCAAAACTTACTGCAATACCGAGTGGTCTATTGTTAGCATCAACTACAGTAATTTGATTATCTACCTTAGTTTGATGGCGCTTAATAAGGGCATCC
>NZ_JACJDN010000664.1:0-2098 GCF_014163565.1 Pseudoalteromonas sp. SR45-5
GGTACGTTGGAATTATATCTGTAACGGTTGTTACACCATCGTATGCTTTATTAGAAAAAACGTACTTATTTACTGAAAAACCCGCAATAACAATTACTATAGAACCAAAAAATAACTTCAAAACAAACCCCTACTACATTTTGATTTTATTAATGTAACATAAAACTCACATAAGGTAAGGGGTTTTAGCACTATATGACTGCTTATTGTTAAATTAAGCTATAGAGTTATTAACATCACTAAGCACTTTTACAGGATTATCTGCTTGAGTAATCGGTCTGCCTATAACTAAATAGTCACTTCCTGAATCTATAGCTTGCTTAGGTGTCATTATACGCTTTTGATCACCCGCATCACTCCCTTCAGGGCGTATACCAGGCGTAACAAGCTTAAAGCTATCACCTAACTCTGTTTTTAAAGCTTTTGCTTCTTGTGCAGAACACACAACACCATCAAGCCCAGCTTCCTTTGCAAGCTTAGCTAAATAAATAACTTGCTCTTGAGCTGATTTATCAACACCTAAACGCTTAAGCTCTGTTTCATCCATACTTGTTAACACAGTAACAGCGATAAGTAATGGCGCTTTGTCACCAAATTTCTCTAGAGCCGATTTAGCTTTGCTCATCATTTCAAAGCCACCAGATGCATGAACGTTTACCATCCACACCCCCATTTTAGCAGCTGCAGTAACCGCTTTAGCTACTGTATTAGGAATATCATGAAACTTTAAATCTAAGAAAACATCAAAACCTAAATCAATTAACTCTTTAACAAATGCAGGTCCAAAATAGGTAAACATTTCTTTGCCGACCTTGAGACGGCAAGTATCAGGAGAAAGTTGTTTAACAAAGTTTAAAGCAACTTCTTGATCATCGTAATCTAATGCAATAAGAATTTTTTTTGAGTGTTCGAAAGACATAACTATCCTAGTGAATGGCAGTAAAGTTATAAATTATGGGGTTATTAAAATCCGTCTAAGCCTCGACTTGGAACAATGGTTTCCCAATGCTTACAAGAAGGGCAATTCCAATATATGGTGTAGCTTGTAAAACCACAATGCTGGCATTGAAAATCTGGTTTTGTAGCAATATAAGAGGTTACAAGCTTATCAATTTCGTTAAGTACTTCTTTAGTATTTTTATTTTGGTCACCCATTAATTGCAGTAAAAAACTAAAACCACGAATAGTAGGTTGACGTTTTAAGCTATCAGTTAAAAATTCAAAGGCTTGCTTGGTGTGACCTTGCTCAAGTAATGCTTGGCAATGCTTTATTTTAATTAATACTCCGCCCTTCTCTAACAAGTCACTGACTAACTCGTGAAATTGATGCGTCAAATTCAATTGTTTATAACTGTGTGCCAGCTCATCAATAAACAACGGAGCAAACAAGGTAAATTGAGAGACAAGTTCACGCCAGTAATAAATAGCTTTAACGTAATCTTCTTTTGCGTAAGCAACTAACCCTAACTCGTAAAGCGGACGCACGGCTTTATAATTTAAGCTAATCGCTTTTCTCATTAGTTGGGGTGTATTGTCACTTAAAGCTGACTCACAATAAAAATTAGCAATTGCTTTAAATTGCTGTTCTTTTGAAAATAGTTCGCTATAGGCTTCAAACATGTTGATGCCTTTTTCCCACTCACGGGTTTGCGAATATAAAGTGATAATAGGGTCCAGCGCTTCTACATGCCCTGCTTTAACTAACCAAACTAAGTGCTCTTCCGCACTATCTAGTAGTCCGGCCATTATATAATCTTCGGCTAGTTCTAAACGGCTAGTTGCAGCTTGTTGTTCATTTAAGCTTGGGTGTTTTAATAGAAGTTCGTGAATTTTTATTGCGCGGTCTAATTCACCTCTACGGCGAAACATGGTGGCAAGTGTAGAATAGTGTTCAACAGAGTCGGCTGAAACTTCAAGTAAGTTGATTAAATGCTCTAAGCCTTGATCTTCTTCTCTATCGAGTAGAAATTTTAAGCCTTTGCTATATTCAGAAGTGATCTGACGATTAAGTTGATGAGCTTGGTTTTTAGCACTGTTTTTACCCATAATCCAACCGTAACCAGCGGCAACAGGTAATAGTAAAAACAAAAGCTCAATC
>NZ_JACJDN010000665.1:0-2098 GCF_014163565.1 Pseudoalteromonas sp. SR45-5
CGGTTTATAATGATGTTTTCGATAGTAAATTTTATCTATATGGCGTTGATACTACTTTTTGCTATAGATTAAACGCACTTGAACAAAATAATAACTTAAAACTAATGAGCGGCCTCAGTCACTCGTTGTCGCGCTTAGAAAATGAGCCTGAAAAAATTACAGCTTTTAGGGCTAAAGAAAGGGGCTACGATGTAGGTTTACAGTGGCGTTATTATTCCCCTTTCTATAAATCTATGTATAGACTGTTGCGTCTTGCTCTTGTTAACTTACAAAGACTTGCAGGGCTAAAAAAAGGGCCGTTAGACATTCATTTTGTACTAAAAGCATATTGTTTAGGCCGTCATTATCGAATCACTAAATAATATTAGGTGATATAACCGTATGGGCAGTAATAATGGATATTCCTCTGGATTTTAAAGTAGTAATTCCGGCAAGGTACGGATCAACAAGGCTACCAGCTAAGCCACTATTAGAAATAAATAAAAAACCTATATTCTGGCACGTTACTCAGCGTATTTTAGAAGCAGGCATTAGTATCAAGGACATAGTTATAGCTACAGATGATAGCCGTATCGAGACCAAAGCAAATCAACTACAATTGCCAGTGGTAATGACCAAAAGTACACATGCAAGTGGTACCGATAGAGTAAGCGAAGTTGCTACAAAATTAGGTTGGAGCGAAAATACTTTAGTCGTTAATGTGCAGGGTGATGAGCCATTAATCCCATCAGCTTTAATAAAAAAGCTAATAAGTTTCAGTAAAATGAACCCCCTGTTTGACTTATGTACAGCATCAGTTGCGATAAATGATTATGAAGACTTCACTAATCCAAATGTAGTTAAAGCAATTGTTACAGAAAATAATCAAGCTTTATATTTTACCCGTAGCCCTGCACCAGTAGACCGAGATGCCCCTGAAAGCTTATCCCATGCAAATCGTCATATAGGTATTTATTTGTATAATGTTAAAGTACTGCAAAAGCTATGTGGTTTGCCTGAATCTGCGCTAGAAAAAAGTGAAAAACTAGAGCAGTTACGCGCACTAAGTAACGGGTTAACAATCGGTGTAATGAAATACTTAGGTGATATCCCTCATGGTATTGATACCGAAAGTGATTACTTGAATGTAAAAGCTATAATGGAGTATATATGAGCAGTTATGAAGTAGCTCAGCGCGTAATAAAGATAGAAATAGAAGCGTTAAAGGCAGTTGAACAACAGCTTGATGATGAATTTAATTATGCCGTGCAATTAATTTTAAATACAACTGGACGAACCATTATTTGTGGTATGGGTAAGTCAGGAATCATAGGGAAAAAAATAGCTGCTTCTTTTGCGAGTACAGGAACACCTAGTTTTTTTATGCATCCTGGTGAGGCTTTTCATGGTGATCTAGGGATGGTTACTCCTGAAGATGTTTTTATTGCAATATCTAACTCTGGTGAAACACTCGAAGTTTTAAAGTTATTACCATTTTTAAAGGATAATAATAATAAAATTATTGCAATAACGGGCAACCCAGATTCAACCCTAGCAAATCATGCACACTACCATTTAAATATATCTGTGCCTGAGGAAGCGTGCCCATTACAGTTAGCGCCAACATCTTCTACAACTGCAACGTTAGTAATGGGGGACGCATTGACTGTGGCACTCATGGAATCACGCTCCTTTCAGCCTGAAAATTTCGCTCGCTTCCATCCTGGGGGGAGTTTGGGGCGTAAGTTGCTCAGTAAAGTTAGTGATGAAATGGTTTCTAAAAACTTACCCTTAGTTAATGAAGATACACCACTAACAGAAGTTATAAACATTATGTCTCAAGGGGCATTAGGGCTCACTTTGGTAATGTGTGACGATGAAGCTAAATCCTTGATAACTGATGGCGACTTACGTCGAGCAATTGAAAAGTATGGTAAAGATTTATTTGACTTAAAGGCTAAGCATATTGCTAATAGTAGCCCAGTTTCAATAGCACCGAATGTTTCAATAGCAATGGCGTATGAAGCAATGCAACATAATAAAATAAATAGTTTAATAGTTTGTGATAATAAAAAGGTAATCGGTATTTTAAAAAAATAAAAACCACTGTATTTACTAT